>AKKQ01000001.1 GCA_000276965.1 Thiovulum sp. ES
TTTTGTTTGGAAATTGGAAATAAATTCCATCAACTGAAGTGGCAAATTTTCACAATTCTTTAATTCTATTTTTTATTATAAAGATTGTCGGATTGAGTCCGACAATAATAAAAAATTAAAACTTTAAATATTTAAAAGTTCCTCCAAAACAGTTTGGACTTCTTCATTTGACACTTTGTAAGCAGAATCTCGATTGACAACATTTCGTATTTTATTGATAACATCGTCAGTGAGAATTGCGGAAATCATTGTGGAATTACTCAATGCGATATTTTGTTCTCTCATCTTTGTCAAAATATTTTTTCGAGTAATTCCGTTTCGAGAAATTGCAAAAAGCTTTTCAACATCTTCATCTTTAATTGTGTCAAGTGTTACTGAAAAAATCAATTCAGGCTCAATCATCTCTCCAGAATTAATGTAGTAAAGTTGCCAATCAATTAAATTTGTGAGTAAAGCCCACTTGATTCCAGAATATGCACCGTAAGAAGTTGCTTGAAAAACCTGTTTCTCTCGCAAAGCCATTCCTGCTTTTTTTGCTTCAACAACAATTTGGTCTTCTCCATTTGCCGAAAGAATGTAATCCGCTTTTCGTCCTTGAATTCTCTGTTCAGTTTTGACCTCATCGATTTTATAGCCAAAAGCATCAATAAAAATTCTATCAATCACCATTCGTGTATCGGACTCGTTATATTTTCCAATGACGGCATTATCAATATTAGGTTTGATTTGCAGAAGTTTTGCTTTTATATCTTGAACATGCTTAGAAATTCCACTTTTAGAACATCGTTTAAATTTTGTCTCTTTCTCTTCTTTTGAAAAATTCAAACCATATTTTTCTGCAATAGTTTCTAAACCAGAAATATAACCAGTAGAAATAATTTTAAATTTCCACTGACCATTCCGCTTGTAAAATTCAGCAATATTTAAAGCACTCTCTTCGTTTGCCTCAATATTGTAGAACTTATCCGCAATTCTCAATTGGAATTTTTCAATATCAGAAAATTTACTTTCAATTGTCGCAACAATTAAAATTTTATCAATTGAGTTTTCGATTTTTGATAAATCGATTGAAATTTTTGAACTATTTTTATTTGTTTCTAATTTAATTGAGCTTGTTGATGGATTATTAAAAAATAGAAAATCATCATTTTTTAGCAGTTTTTCCGCAGAAAGTTGAAAAAGTGAAATATCTAAATTCTTATTTCCTGTCCATTCTAAATTAAGTTGCTGTTGGATTCCTCCAACAAGAAAGTTTTGACCTTTTATTAATTCAGTCATTTTTACCCAATGTACTTATCTACAAATGCTTGTAGTCCAAAGTTATATCCAGTTCCAACTGCTTGAAATCTCCATGCTCCATTCTTCCGATAAAGTCGTCCAAATTCAAGAGCTGTTTCAGTTGAAAAATCCTCTTCTAATTCATATTTTGTAACTTCATTTTGATTTTCTAAATCGTAAAGTCTAATAAATGAGTTTCGGACTTGTCCAAAATTTTGACTTCGCTCTTTTGCTTCATGAATTGTAACGACAAAAAGAAGTTCTTCAATATTGTTTGGAATTGCTTCGAGATTTACATAAATTATTTCGTCATCGCCTTCTCCACCACCGTCAAGATTATCTCCCGTGTGTTCAACTGAACCGTCTGGTGATTTTAAATTATTGTAAAAAATGAAATATTCGTTTGCGGGAATTTTTTTATTTGCGGAAAGCATAAAAACAGAGACATCTAAATCGTAATCGTGTCCTGTGCTTGTGTCGTTTGTATCCCAGCCGAGACCAACACCAACTTTTTTAAGTGTCGGACTCTCTTTTGAGAGATCAATCCGACCACCTTTTACAAGATTAATAGAACTCATAAATACACCTTATGAAAAGTTTGTTTCACTATTCTAACATTTTAAGAGTTTATTTTTGTAAAAATTTGTCGGAAAAATCTAGTTTAACTCATGATTTGAATAAGTGTTTGAACTGTTTCCTGAAAACTAATCTTTTCGTAAGGTGGCTGTTTTAATAGATTTTCCATCGCCTCTTTTTTTGCAATTGCTGTGTCAAGTTCTTTGTCTGTTCCAACTTGATAAGCACCAATTCGGATAAGTGTCTCATTTTCTTTTAAGAGTGAATAGTATCTTTTGAATTTCTGAACTGCTTCTTGATGTTCAGGAATTACAACATCACTCATAACTCGCGATGCAGAATTCAAAATATTTATCGGCGGATAGATTCCAGAATCTGTCAATTCACGAGAAAGAACAATGTGTCCGTCAAGAATACTTCGACTTTGGTCAGCAATTGGATCGCTCATATCATCACCTTCAACAAGAATTGTAAATACTGCTGTAATAGAGCCTTGTCCCTCCTCTTTTCCCGCTCTTTCCATAAGTTGCGGAAGAATTGACATCGACGATGGCGGATACCCTTTTGAGGTTGGTGGCTCACCGAGAGAGAGTCCGATTTCCCGTTGTGCCATTGCAAAACGAGTTACACTATCCATAATAAAGAGAACATCTCGACCTTGAGATTTGAAATATTCGGCGACACTCATTGCTGAAAAAGCTCCATATTTTCTCATGAGTGCGGAATCGTCAGAAGTCGCCACAATTATTACAGTGTTTTCAAGATTTCCACCTAAATTTTTGTGGATAAATTCAGGAATTTCACGACCCCGTTCCCCAATTAGTGCGACAACTTTTATTGGTGCGTCTGCTCCACGAACAACCATTCCAAGAAGTGTAGATTTTCCAACTCCACTACCCGCAAAAATTCCAACTTTTTGACCTTTTCCGAGTGTCAAGTGAGAGTCTATACTTTTTACTCCGACTGAAAAAGGTTCATCAATAAGTCCTCGTTTCATTGCTGAAATTGGTTGTTTCATAATTGGCATTTGAGTTTTTTTGCCACCAATCGATCCTTTTTCATCAATTGGTCGCATAAATGGATCAACAACTCGACCAAGCACCTCATCGCTAACAGGAATTGAGAGACCACCAGAGTTTTTAAAGATTTTATCTCCAGATTTAAAACCCTCTATAAAACCAAATGGTGTAACAATAAAATATTCATTACTAACTTCAGTAACCATTCCAACTGTTTCATGATCAATATTTTCAGCTTTTACTGTAACACTCTCACCAACTCTAACAGAGAGCGATTCTCCAACAATTTTTGTCGGATCAATCTTTTTTATTTTTCCAAAAATAGGCGAAAGAACATCTTCGCCTAACTCCTCGCGAACTCTCTTTAAAAGCATCTTTTTCCTTAAAACATCTAACAAAATATCCTAAATTTTATCAGAAATAGGAAATGAATATATTTTTAATATTTGTAAGTTAGAGTAAAAAAGTAATTTCTTCCCATTTCATTTAAGATAAATATTTCATCAGGAGTTGTAGAATTTACACCTCGACCAATGTATGAATTATTTAGAGCATAGACTTCGTTAAAAATATTATCGACTCCAAAATTTGCAACTAGGTTTTTTGAAAAGTCATAGCTACTTTTTAGGTTTGCAACAAAATAGTTTGAAATCTCTTTTTCACCATTGTCGCTATCAATTTCAGGTTCACCACCCCAAACTGTTTCAAGTCGCACACTATATTCTTGCGGGATTCTGTATTCTAAATTTCCAAGGAATTTCATTGGTGGAATTTCAGCAAGGTCTTTGTCTGTTTGTCCATCAATTGCATCAACTTTTTCGCCTCTTTGATAAGCAAAACCAATTTTTCCATTTAAGTTTTTAAAAAGCTCTTTTGATGCAGTTAAGTCAAACCCCCAAATAGTTGCATCAAGATTTGTAAAACCTAAGCCTGTGCTGTTGTTATAGGCATAAATATAATCGATAAGGTAAGAGTAGAAAACTTTTCCAGAAATTTTGCTACCAAAAGATGAAGAGTCAAAACCTAAGTCAATTTCACGGTTTTTTGTCTCTTTTAAATCTGGATTTCCCTTAATTGAGAAAAACGGATTGCCGTCGGGTGTTTTTGCAATTTTATTCATATAAAGTTCTTTGGCATTTGGAAATCTTGTGCTTTGACCAAAACCTAAGAAAAGTGAAGTCTCATCGCCAACAAAATATCTACCAAAAAGATTTGCACCGAGTCCAAAATAGTCGTTTTTCTTTGCACCTTTATATGTTCCGCTTTTTTTTGCATAAGGGTTTATTGTATCAAGCGAACCTGCTTCAATCTTGACAAAATCTAATCGAGTTCCAAAAGTCAATTCAAAGACCTCATCGCTCCATTTTGTATCCCCATAAAATGCAAAATCATCGGTTTTCACATCAGGAATCATCGTGTATGAAAAAACATCATTTACATAAAAGTTTCCGTCCCAAGTTTTTTCCATAAAATCAAAACCAAGAGTTGAAGAGAGAGAATTTCCACCAATCACATTTTCAATTTTGAGACCTTTTGCAATTGATTCGACTCTGTGATTTCCAATCATGTTGTTTGAACTAAGTCGGAACTCATTTCCCATGTCGTGATAGACTTTGGAATAGAAAACATTTGTTTTAAATTTTTTTGAAAAATCCCCCAACTCAAAAGCTTCATATTTCAAATTGAAAAAGTGAGTTTCATCTTCAAGTGCATCCATTCCAAAAATTGGATACAAAACATCATCAGCACGATCGCCAAAATATCTGAATTGAATTTTCTGTTGGTCATCCAATCGATAAACAAAATTACCAAACCAATTTTGCCGAGTGTAAGCATCTAAATCTGGGTCTTTGTATCGAACTGTTTTTTGCTTATCTGTTCCATTTTCAGTCAATTCAATAATTTGTTCAGCAAAATCATTTCCATTTCCGTCTTCATACTGTTTCCCTTTTTCATACGAATATCCAATATGTCCAGCAAAAACCTCATCGCCAAGTTCTAATTCAACGGCAGTTCTTTCCGCACCAACAGAATTTACATTTACAGAAACAGAGCTTTCTCCATTTCCATCTGGCTCTCGACTTTTGACATGAACAGTTCCCGCCAAACTACCATATTGGGTGATGTCAAAAACACCTTCACGAATTTCAACATCTTCTACCGATGAGGTCGAAATATGCATAATTGCAGGGTCCATTCGATTTGGACAAGCTCCGTAAATTGTGGAATCATCAATTACAACTGCGATGTTATCTCGCTGTTGTCCTCGTAAAATAATGTCGTTTCCAATTCCTGAAGTTCTCGATAAATTTATTTGCGGAATATTTTGGCTTAAAATCTCGCTTAAGTCTGGTTTTTGAGAAATCTGAATAGCTTCTTTTGTCCCAATTTCATTCTCTTTTTCCGATGCGACTGTAAATGTTTCTAAATTGATTGTTTCTCCAAAAAGCAAAATTGGAGAAAGCACTAAAAAGCTTTTTTTCATAACTGTTTTCCTATGTTTTAAATTCTATTTTTTTGTGGGGGGGGAAGAATTTAAATAGGAGGCTTGAAGATCTCTTTCTCTATTTCATTTTTTGTAAAAGTTTCCTCTTGAAAAAATATTTCTGCTTTTTTATTTTCGGAAATTTCCAATCGAGGTTTAAGAAGTAATTTTTTTGTGGAGAGTGGAATTAGGATTTTCTGAATATTCTGTTTTTCAATTTTGAAATCTTCAGACAAAATGGTAGTTCTGTCAATTCCAAGTGGTTTTGCAAAAACAAAAATTGCAAAAATAATATAAATTTGAAAATTAATAACTATTTGAGAAATCTTATTCAGAACTTTAACCTAAATTTTTTTTGCAAAATCTTAACACAAGATTTTTGACAAAATCACAGCTTATATTTTAAGAAAAATTTTATTTTCAATTGTTATTTTTTAATAAAAAATACTCTATTATTCCAAAGTGCTTTCGCTGTATATCTTATTGTTTCTTTAAAGATTTTTGTTACAATTAAGCGAACTCACAAATCTTTTTTAAAGGAAAGGATTGGACAAATGAAGAAAATATTATCTTTCTTGTTCATCGTTACTTCACTCTCCTTTGCAAACAGTTATGAGAATAATGATATTCTCATTTCTCCTGAAGAGGCTGTAAAGCTTATCGGGAATCCAAATGTTATGTTTGTATCTGGAGATAGTGAAGATGTCTATAAGCTGGGACATATTCGAGGCTCTGTCGAGATGTATGCTCACCACTTACACCATGCTGACAATCAAGGTCGGTTACACTGCGAACCACTTTTCAGATGTGTTGATGATGCTGAAGAGTATATAGGTTCAAAAGGAATCACTAACGATATGATGATTATCGCTTATGATGACTTTAAAGGTCCAAATGCTACGGGTGTTTATCACTTCTTTTATAGCTACGGTCATAAGAATGTAAAAATTCTAAATGGTGGTAGATACGCTATTGATCAGCTTGACCCAAACAAAGATGCTTATAACAAAGTTAGAAAAACTTACAAAAAAGCAAAAAAAGCTGAAAGAAAAGCTAAAAAGAAGTATAGACAAGCTAAAAAAGACCTAAAAGCTGGTGAAATCAGTGAAGAGGAATTTTCTGAAATTAAGGCTCAATATAACGAAGCAAAAGCTGAGAAAAAGAGACTTAAAAAAGTTGAAGCTGAAGCTGAAGAATTTCTTCTTGTTGTAAAAGGTGAAGAGGATGTTGAAGCTGTTGAATATCAAATCGACACTGCTAAAATTGACACTACTTACCTTGCTACAAAAGCTGAAGTTAAACATGCAATGGATGACATTCTTAAAAATGGTGACGATTCTGAATTCAGAATTGTTGATACAAGAGGAATGATCGAAATCATCGGTGAAAGAAAAATGGACAATGTTGCTCGAGGCGGACATGTTCCTGGTGCTAAACTTCTTGAGTGGAAACACATTTCTGACGGTGATAACAAAAAATCTTTCAGACCTGCTGAAGATTTAAAAGCTACTTTTGATAGATTTAATATTTCAACTGAAAATACTGTTTATGCATATTGCCAAGTTGGAACTGGACGAAGTTCTGAAATTATCACTGCTTTACAACTTCTTGGAGCTAAAAATGTAAAAGTTTTCTCTGGTAGTTGGGATAGTTGGGGTAACGATATGAATTTACCAATTAAGAGATAGGACGGTATATGGAAAATAAAAGAAGAGACTTTCTTAAACTTTCAGGTATGACTGCGGCACTTGTTGCATCTCAAGGTTCTCTTTTCGCTAAAACAGAAGTTCAATCTTTTGAAAACGGAAAAGAGGGATACAACAACACTTCATATACTGAAAACATGTATAGAAACGAGTTTTCTTTCACATATGGAAAGAAAGAAGAGCATGGTTTTGCTTACCACTGTGTGAATTGTCAAGGTAACTGTGCATGGGAAGTTTGGTCGCATAACGGAGTTGTTACTCGAGAAAACCAATCCGCACGATACCCATCAATTAACCCGAATATTCCTGATTTCAACCCAAGAGGTTGTAATAAAGGTGTTCAACACTCTCAAATTATGTATGAGAAAGACAGAATTCTCTACCCAATGGAAAGAGTTGGTGAAAGAGGTGAAGGTAAATGGAAACGAATTTCTTGGGAAGAAGCTGGAACTAAAATTGCTGAAAAGCTATTTGAAACACTTTCAGATCCAGAAAGAGGTCCAAACAAACTTATGGTTCATGCAGGAACTGGTCTTTTAACAGAAGGTCGGAGAGGTGCTCCACTAAGATTTTCAACTCAACTCGGTGCAAACAGAATTTACCCATCATCTTACTTAGGTGATATGTTCTCTGGTGCTGCTGTTGCTTATGGTGAAGGAAACTTAGGTTGTACTTACGACTTTATGTATTCTGTTGATACTTCAGTATTCTGGGGAGGAAATCCATCAGTTTCAAGAATTCCTGATGCTCACTTTGTTTGGGAAGGAAAATATAATGGTGCGAAAGTTATCGTTATCACTCCTGAATATAATGCTTCTGCAAAATCTGCTGACCTTTGGATTCCAATTAAAGCTGGTTCTGACAATATTCTTGCAATGTCTGTTATCCACCAAATTATCAAAGATAAAACTTACAAACCTGAGTTCATGAAAACTTACACGGATTTACCTTTCCTTGTTGATGTTGAGACAAAGAAAATGATCCGACGAAGTGAAATGGAACACGGAACAGAAGAGAATCACCATAAATACGAGGAAGAGTTCTATTCTTGGAATGCAAAAACAAACTCTCCTGCTCTTATGCCTGGTAGTGAAGGTAGTGAAATTCACACTTTACGACTTGCTGATTTTGGAATTGATCCTGTTCTTGAGGGTGAATGGACTATTACAGATATTCATGGAAAAGCTAGAAGAGTTACAACTGCTTTTGAAATGCTTAAAAAGAATGCTGAAGAATTTTCACCAGAAAAGACTCAAAAAATCACAGGTGTTGCACCAAGTATCGTAAAAACTCTTGCGGATGATTTAGCTCTTCCAAAAGTTGCAACTGTTACAACTGGTTTCTCACTTAACAAATACTTCAACGGTATTCTCTCAATTTGGAATATTTCTTCAATTATGGGACTTACTGGAAGAATGGGACCTTACGGTGGTCTTAATACGGAAAACGAATTCCAACTTTCTGGACTTGGTGCATTATCTGGATTCTCTGGTAAATATGCTCCTAGATTTGGTTCTGGTTTCGTTGGTGAGTATGTATTTGGTGATGGAAAATCTACTTTTGATCAATATTTCTCTGATGAAGATGTTCGTCGTGCACAAAACGGAATGTCTAAAAAAGAGCATATGGAGATCATCGATGAGCTTCTAGCACAAGGTAAAGAGGGTAAAGCAAACAACGAGTCTGAACACGGAAATGTTGTAAAACCTTGGTGGATTCCTGATACTGCTGTTATCGTTGCCGATTCTAAATTCCGACGAAACAAAGGTTCTGCTTACCGAGAAGCATTCTTAAAACAGATGAAATTCTTCGCATATGTTGATTTCAGAATGAGTGAAACAGCTGTTTTTGCTGATATTCTTCTTCCTGCAAAATCACACTACGAAGTTTATGACTTAAGAACATCTCCAGGTTACCACCGATTTACAAACCTTGCAAAACCTGTTGCAAACATTAAAGAAGTTGGTGAAGCTAAAGATGAATGGACAATGTTCGCATTCCTTGCTAAGAAATTACAAGAAGTTGCAACTCGACCAGAAAACATCGATAAAGCAAAAATTCCTGACGATAAGAAATATGCAAAACCTGGTTATCACGACCTTTCAATTTTCTATGATGAATACACAAATACAGATGAAGAGTCTGAAGCTGAAGGTGAAGTTCTTCTTGGAACTGACAAACTAGCAGTTGAAGCAGCTCTTGAAAAATGTAAGCAGTATGAACCATGGACAATGGAAAAAATGTATGATGCTGGTGGTTTCTTACAAATCAATGAGAAAGCTGCTCAAACTTCTCCTCTCTATGCTGATCGACCTTACAACAGTAATGAAGATCACTTGTATAAATTCAAACCTCTTCACACACTTTCGGGACGACAAACATTCTATGTTGATCACGAACTTTGGGTAAGAATGGGTGCACATACAAATACAGGTATGGAAGGAATTCGACCGCAATCTATGGATTATCCTTTTGTTATGATGACTCCACATGCTCGATGGTCAATTCACTCAAACTACAAAGCTTCTCGAACTCTACAAAGACTTCAAAGAGGTGTTCCATATATTCAAGTGAATAGAGTTGTTGCAAAACAAAAAGGAATTGAAGACGGTGATACAATTCGAGTTTTCAATGTTCTTGGTGAATTCTATGCAATGGCAAAAGTCTCTTCATCTTGTCCAGCTGATGGTATTGTTATGGAACATGGTTGGGAACCATATATGTATAAATTTAACAAAGGACACAATGAAGTTGTTCCAACGGCTCTAAATCTACTTGAGATGGCTGACGGTTGGGGACACCTTAAATTTGGTGGTCTTTGGGACGGTAACCAATATGCTTATGATGGTGCTGTTAATTTTGAAAAAGCAAATGTGTAAGGGGAAATTGAATGTCTAAAAGACAATTAGCAATGGTAATGGACCTCAATAAATGTATTGGGTGTCAAACTTGTACCGTAGCATGTAAAACTCAATGGACTAATAGAAATGGTCGTGAGTACATGTATTGGAACAATGTCGAAACTTATCCAGGAACTGGTTATCCAAAAAATTGGCAAGAACTAGGTGGTGGTTTTGATGCAAATGGCGATCTTCAAGAGGGAATTATTCCAAATCTTGAAGCTGATTATGGTGTGCCTTGGGATTACAACTATGATTCACTAGCAAATGGTGAAACAATGAGTCCTAATATTGAACCAACTTGGGGACCAAACTGGGACGAAGATGAGGGTGCTGGTGCATTCCCTGAAGATAACTACTTCTTCTATATTCCAAGAATTTGTAACCACTGTACAAATCCTGGGTGTCTTTCTGCTTGTCCAAGAGATGCGATTTTCAAGAGAGACCAAGATGGAGTTGTTCTAGTTGATTTAGACAGATGTCAAGGTTACAGATATTGTATCGCAGGTTGTCCTTACAAAAAAGTATATTTCAACCCAAAAATCAGTAAATCTGAAAAATGTATTCTATGTTTCCCAAGAGTTGAAAAAGGTCTTCCACCTGCATGTGCGCAACAGTGTGTTGGTCGGATTCGATTTGTTGGTTTCTTAGATGATCCAGAGTCTCAAGTTCATAAACTTGTTCATAAACACAAAGTTGCACTTCCACTTCGAGAAGATTATGGAACACAACCAAATGTTTATTATATTCCACCAACAGAAGCACCACCGAAGTTTGATGCTGATGGAAATGTAATCGAGGGTTCAACTCGTGTGCCTGTTGAAGAACTTGAAAAACTATTTGGACCTGAAGTTCATAGAGTTATCAAAACTATGAAAGCTGAAAGAGAGAATAGAAAAGAGACTGGTGAGTCTGAAATTCTTGATCTTCTTATCGCTTACCAACACTCAGAAATGTTTAGACTTGATAATGATTACTATCAAGGAATTGCAAACGAGAAAAAACTATCTCTTCACCCAGTTGATGAAAGATATGTTAAGGGTGCAAATACTAAGAAAATTTCTCACTTCTCAATTACTGGGGGACACCACTAATGAAAAAATTACTGCTATCTGGAGCAGTGGCGGGGCTTCTCGCCTCTTCACTATGGAGTGCAAACATTGAGGCTAAAAAAACAGAACATTCACTTACTGATATTTCTGTAATGTCTCCACTTTGGAAAGATGCAAAAGTTGTTGAAGTAAATCTTTACCCACAAACAACAGTAAAAATGAACGACAAAAAAGCAAATGAGCTAAATGCCGACAACGGTAGCAAAATTGCCAAAGTTCAAGCTCTTTACAATGAAAAAGAGATCGCATTTTTAATCCGATGGAAAGATGACACACTTTCAATCCAAAAAGGTTACAGAAGTGATGCTTACGGAGATGGTTTTGCTGTTCAATTTGCACAAGATTTCTCAAATCCTGAACAATTACCATATATTGGAATGGGTTCAGAAGGTCGAGAAGTTTTTGTTCATCTTCAAAAAGCTACACCAAATACATTTGAGCCAAACGGAAAAGGGAATGTTGAACTACAAGTTGGTAGAAAAAATACTCCTTACTTTGAAGAAGAACTCAAAAATTTTGATAAAGCTGTAAAAGCTGAGGCAACTGTTGATTACGAAAGAAATTTTGTAGCTGGTGGTTTCCGAAGTATGACTCAAGTTCGTGAAGGTGTTGAATCTAACATGGACATGATTTATAACATGAAAAGAGATTGTTGGAAAGGTTCTCTTTCAAGAGAATTAAAAGACGAATATCTTGATTTAAATGCACCTGCAATTCCAGTAGCTTTTGCTGTTTGGGACGGTGGAAAAAACAATCGAGACGGTCTTAAACTTCTTTCTGGTTGGAATTCTGTAACTCTTTCAGCAGGTGGAGAAAAACTTGTTTCTGCACTTAACGATGAGGTCGCGGGAGATTTAGCAAACGGTAAAGCTCAATTCGAGGCAAACTGTGCTGCGTGTCACCTTACAAAAGATATTCAAATGAGTGTTCCATTTATGGCTCCTGATCTTTCAAATATTGGTGGATATGCATCTGCTGGATATTTAAAAGAGTCAATTGTTGATCCTAGTGCAGTTGTTGTTCCTGGATATAACAGAAATGCTCATAAAAATACTCCTTGGTACAATGTTGATGAAAATGGAAACAGAGTTTCTACAATGCCAAGCTTTAGCTGGATGGACGAAAAATCTCAAACTGACCTCATCGCTTACCTTAAAACTTTAAAAGCTGAAGGAAAATAGTATGAAAAAGACTCTAGTAGCATTAGCTGTTATTTCAAGTTCTTTAACAGCGGGAAATGTGGCAAACGGAAAAGCTCTTTATGATGCAAACTGTGCTTCTTGCCATAATACTGGTGTTGGACCGAGTCTCTCTCACGTTGGAAATAATAAAGGACACTATATTAAAGAGTCAATTGTTAATCCAGGTGCAGTAATCACTTCTGGATATGCGAATATCATGCCATCTTTTGCCTCTTTAGGTTCTAGTGCTGTAAGTGATTTAGTTGCATATTTAAAAACTCAAAGATAAGGAAATAGAATGAAGTTTTTAGCTACATTACTTTTTGCTCTTTCAACAACTGCTTTTGCTTCAGGAACTGGAATGAGTGAAGTTCAAGCTCCTGTTGAAGAAGTTGCACATGGAACTGCTTCCGAAAAACAAGAGGCTCTTGCTTCGGCTGAACTTTGTGATGAAGATTTAGAAGTTGAAGAAGATGCTGAGCTTTTTGAAAAAGTTGGTTTTTTAACAGTTGAAGATTGTGCTTTAAAAGGTACTTTTACAAGCTGTTATTCTGAAGCTTATGTTTGTGGTTTCGAGGGTTGTTTTGAAGAAAATCAAGCTGGTGAAATCAATCCTGCTCAAGTAGTTCTTTTTGTTCATGACGAAGGAAAATACTACAAAGTTCAATTAGATGGTGTTAAACCTTACCAACTAGACGAAGGTATTGGAAGAAATACTGTTACAGTTATCGGACAATATGATGAAGCTACAAATACGATTTATGCTTCTGATTACAAAGCTCCACCACCACCAACAAAATCTTTCTTTAAGGGTTGTCTCTAAGATTTCCCTTTCCCCTTTTGGGGAAAATTCATAAACTTACAAAAAAACTCGTTTCTAACTCTTTTATAAATTTACAAAATTAAAGCTCAATTATTTCAAAAGGGATTTCTGTTTTAAATTCGTGATTATTTGTTATGAATAGATCACAATTGTAATGAATTGCAGTTAGGTATTGTAATTTATTTTCAAAATCGACTTCGTTTCTTTCAACAAGTTCCAATGTTTTGTAAATTATCTCTTCATTTGCAGGAACAACTTTAAAGATTTTTAGTAGATTTTTTAATTTTTCAGTTATTTTACTTATCTCTTCTTTTTCAGAGACTGAGTGAAAAATCATAATCACAGCCTCTGAGCTTGTCAAAATATCATAATCATTGTGGATGAGGTCGGTTAAAACATCGATAACCTCATCGCCAATTTCAGTTGAACTATCGAGTAGTTCAATAACAATATTTAAATCAAGAAAGACTCTTTTGTTTCTTATAAGATTCATTTTTCATCAAAATTATCATCGTCGTCGTCAAAAATTGCAATATCATAAATATTTTGGCTCTTCTGTTGCAACTCTTTTCTTTTTGTTGAACCGTGATTTTCGTATTTGTGTTGAATAACTTCCATATTCAAATTTTCAACTTCCGCTTCAAGTTTTGCAATTCGCTCTTTTAATCGCAAAATAATATCAACTCCAGCAAGATTTACTCCGAGTTCTCTTGTTAACCGCAAAACCATTTTGATTTTATCAATATCTCTTTGTGAATAGAGTCTCATTCTTCCATCAGTTCGCGATGGAGAAATTAAGCCCTCTCTCTCATATTGTCGTAGTGTCTGCGGATGAATATCAAGAATTTTTGAAACAACACTAATTAAATAAACAGGCTCATCGTAGTTGTGCATCATCTATAAACTCTTTGGTAATTTATCTCTCATGATTTTAACCAAATCATCTGGGAGTTCTGAAACTTTTGGAATTTGAACACTCACTTTTATGTAAAGATGACCAGTTATTCCGCTTTTCCGATTGTATAAACCGCCTTCACGAATTCTGAATTTTTGACCGTTTTTAACCCCCTCAGGAATTTTGATTTTGACATCTTTTTTAAGAGTCTCAACTTCAATTTCTCCGCCAAAAAGTGCTGTAAAAAGAGGAATTTTTATCTCTTTTACAATATCATCTTCATCAGTTTCATATTCAGGATGTTGCTGAATTGAGACAATCAAAAAGAGATCACCCGTTCCAGTTCGACCCTGTTTTCCCTTTCCTTTTAATCGCAATTTTTCGCCATCACGAATTCCAGCAGGAACTTTTATATCAACAGTTTCACTACTATTTAAATAGACAACCTCTTTTCCACCAAGTAGTGAAGTTCGGAAAGTTATATGAAGTTTTTTCTCAATATCTAAATTCTCTTGTTGAAAGCCTCCGCCAAAACCACCGCCAAATCCTCCACTGTTTCCACCAAAGAAACTTTTAAAAAGTTCATCAAAATCTATGTCGTTTTGGCTTCTCGAAAAATCACTAAAGTTTTGATTTCCAAACATGGAATCACCAAATTGATCATATTTAGATCTCTTCTTTTCATCTCCAAGAACCTCATAAGCTCCATTTATCTCTTTAAATTTATCTTCGGCATCAGGGGATTTGTTTATGTCTGGGTGATATTGTCTAGCTAGTTTTTTATATGCTTTTTTTATATCAGTTTGAGAGGAGTTTTGAGAAACTCCTAAAATATCATACAAACTCTTACTCATTAGATATACCTCTTTTTTAGTGGAATTATATCTAACTAATTGAGTCTCTTCTAATCAACTTTGTTGTGTTAAGAGGTTATAACTGTATTTCTTCCAGAAATTTTAGCAGTGTAAAGAGCTTTATCAACTCGCAACAAAAGTTCATCAACACTCTCAAATTTTCGATGTTCCGTAACACCAAAACTAGCTGTAATTGGTATCTCTTTAAAGAAACGATGTTTTTCAAGCATTGATCTTAATTTTTCAGCAAGTTTAGTTGCAGAAATCATTCTATCATCAACAATAATAATAAACTCTTCACCACCCCAACGATAAATAATATCACTTTTCCTAATTTTTAAATCAAGAAGAGTGGAAAACTCAATCAAAATTTTGTCGCCAGTAAGATGACCATAAGAATCATTTACAACTTTAAATCTATCAATATCACAAAGAATCAGCGAGAAAGTTCTATTTTTAAGAACCGCATTTTTAACATCAATATCAAATTTTGTTCGATTATAAACATTTGTCAATTTATCTCGATTTGCTTTGTCTTTAATCATCTCTTTTTCAAGTTCCGATGTTGTGATGTCCGAAAGAATTAGTAAAAATAGATTTTGCTCTTTTAACTCCGTAACATTTATGTTGAAAATCCGAACCATTTTTGTTGAGTGTTCAACAATTTTAACTTTGTATTGATTTTGATTGTTTTCAATAATGTGATTTATAACAAAATTGTTGTCGCTAAAATTTCGCGAAAGATAGCCCTCTTCCTGAATAAAATAGTCGCAAATGCACTCATTCACCTCTTTCATCTCTTGTAAAGATTCATATCCAAAAAAGTCCAAAAATTTCTTATTTACTCGAACAACCTCATCTTTATTTTTAACAAGAATTAAGCTGTTTTGATTGTCCAAAATTTTATTGATAAACTCAAACTCCTCTTTTCTCACATTTGAAAGCATCATGTAAATAAATAGAAAAATAACGAATCCACCGCCACCTGCTTGAATAAGAAAATTGTTGAATTCTTCACTTAAAATATCAGCTTCTGTGTAATTTACAATGTATGCAACTTCATGCCCTTCAATATTCTTAATAGGGAAAAAGCTAACAATATATGTCTTAGAATTGTGTTCTATAATTTTGGAAAAAGATTTCCTCTCTGTTAATAGAGGCGATATTTCGCTTTTTATTTTCTCATTTATCTCTTCAAAAATTTTAAAATTGTTTCTATCGTTTATAATTTTTTTATTTATATGTCCAACTTCAGCATAAAAATCTTCACTAATAGAACTCTCAATATAGTTATCTTTTGATGAAAAAACCTTTTTTTCAACAAGTTGTTTTGAGATTATAAATGTATAGTATCCGTCAAAAAGATTTTGTAAAGTTTCACTAACTTCCTGAAATGAAAAACTTATTTCAACACTTCCAAGATGCATTCCATCATAAATAATTGGATAAACATTTCGGAAACCATTGTTTATTCGTCCCTCTTCAAAACCGTAAATTGGTCTCAAAGTTCTATTTACATAATTTACTGAGTATCGAATATTCTTGAGAGAATCTCCAAATTTCTCCTGTTTATGCATTCTTAAAAAACTAAGATTATCTTTTGTGTGAAAATGAAATTGACGAACATTTTTTTCTCTCATTCTTTTAAAAGATTTTGAAAGTTGTCTTATTAATTCTTCTCTAACTTCATTATCTTTTTCGGTGCTGTATCCGATTTGAGAATAGAGTTCAAGAATATTTTTCTTATTTGCGACCTCATCAAAATAAATATCACTCTTTTTAGACAGTTCCCCCGTAACTGTTTTATACTGATTAGATATTTCATTTATTTTCTGAAAAGTAAAAGTATTCACTTTGTCATAATATATATAATAACCTAAAAAAGTATTCAAGACGGCAAAAATAACAAAGATAATTGTATATAGAGTTTTTCTTCTTTGTTCTTTCAAAAATTCTTCCTTTTTTTATTTTTAAATACAAAGTTTTTTAAATTAAATAAATCAATTTCGCTAATTATATTGCAAAAGATTAAAAAGGGAGTGTGAGAAAAAAATTTCTCTCTTCTTGCTACAATATCCTTAAATTATAGGAAAAATTTTACAAACATGTTTCAACAAATTATCACAGATGGCGGTGTTTCTGCACCAGAAGGTTTTTTTAGTAGCGGTGTTTCTGCGGGATTAAAAAATGATGAAAAACTTGACTTAGGTTTTATATATTCCGACAAGATTTCCAATGTCGGTGCTGTTTTTACAAGCAATAAATTTAAAGCATCTCCACTCAAACATTACATTCAAAACGACATAAAACAGACAAACTTTATTCTTGCCAACTCAAAAAATGCAAATGCGATGACTGGTGAAAAAGGTATTAGTGATATTGAGGAAATCCTACAAGAACTTTCAAAAAAACTTCCAATTGAAAATCCAATCATGAGTTCAACAGGTGTTATTGGAGTCCATTTACCAGTTGAAAAAATTGTCAAAGGGGCAGAAAAGTTTGACTTGAGCAGAAAAGAGAGCGACCTTTTTGCACAATCAATAATGACAACTGATGCCTATAAAAAAGAGATTGCTGTAAAGGTTATTTTAAGAGACGGTCGAGAATATAGCATTGGTGGAGTTGCAAAAGGTGCAGGAATGATAAATCCATCAATGGCAACAATGTTGGCTTTTATCACAACCGATTTAGATATTCCGAGTGATGAAATCGTAAAAATCCTCCGAGAAGTTTCACACACAACATTCAATGCAATTTCAGTCGATGGCGACACTTCAACAAATGATTCTGTATTTTTAATGGCAAACGGAAAAAAGAACTTTTACGACGAATACTCTTTTAAAAGCAGTTTAAAAATTGTGATGGAGTATCTCGCTTTACAAATTGTCAAAGATGGAGAGGGTGCAAAAAAACTTGCTAAATTCTCAATTGTCGGAGCAAGAACGGATTGTGAAGCCGAAAAAGTTGCTAAAACTCTCTCAGACTCTCTTCTTGTTAAAACCGCTCTTTTTGGCGAAGACCCAAATTGGGGACGAATTGCAATGGGAATTGGTGCTTCTGGTGCAGAAGTCTCTGAAGAGAATTTAACAATCGCTTACAACGATGTTAAAGTTTATGAAAAGGGTAAAAACCTATTTGACGATGAGGTCGAGAAAGAGGCATTTAAAGTTTTACAAAAACGGGAATTTACAATAAATTGCGATTTGGGAGTTGGAAATGGAAAATTCTCAAGTTATGGTTGTGATTTGGGCTATGAGTATGTAAAAATCAATGCAGATTATCGAACTTAAATTTCTTGTCGGATTTTTCCGACAAAATCTAAATTAAAAAGTGTCCTCGATTTTTCAAAAAACAGACTTTTCCAAATTGTGAAAAAAATTCTCGAGCCTCTTGTGAATCGATAATTTTATCTTCACCACCAAGAAAAACTTCAATTTCAGTTCCACGATTTTTGATATTTTCTAAAACCTCATCGCTCCATTTAAAAGTTAGAAGCTCTTCCAGCTCTTCTATTTTTCCATCAACTTTTTCAACTTCTAAAATCTCGTTTGGATAAAAAATATTTTTAAAGAAATTTTGAGAATAGAGTTCCGAATTTTTACGAAATGAGATTAGTTGGAGTCGAATAAATTTTTCGCTCTTATTTTGAAAAAAAGCTGGTGAAAAAAGTTGTAGTCGGTCAATTCGCTTTTCGGTTTCTAAAACATATTTTAAAGCTTTTATTGCTCCGTAGCTAAATCCTGCAACTGTAAATTCAGACTCTTTTAAAAACTCACCAAAATATTTATGCTCATTTTGTAATTGGAATCCGCTAAAGAATTGCATTTAATCTCCTGTTAAAATAGATTGCTGTTAAAAACCCAATTGTTCCACCAACAATTATATCGCTCAAATAGTGATTGCTTGTTGCAACTCTGCTAAATGCAAAAATTAATCCTGTTGAAAAGAAATAGTATTTCCATTTTGGAAAAGATATTGCAAAAACCGTTGCAATTGAGAGAGCTGTTGCCGAGTGTCCAGATGGAAAAGAAGCAAAAGATGAACTAAATTGTAAAAATTGAAATCCTTTTTCTCCAGTTTCAAAAAAGAGATATGGGCGAACTCTTCCAAAAATTGGTTTAAGAATATTTACAAAAATTCCTGAAAATAAGACTGAAAGATAAAGCAAAAGAGCAGTTCGACTAACAAATATTCTCACACACTCCTCTTTAATAAAAGTTGCAAAAGTCCGAATGCAAAAACCGTTTCTAAAAACAAAAATAAAATAGATCATAATTGAGCAAAGAATCCAACATGTAGATTTCACAAAATCTGTAATTAGCTTAAAAAAATCTCTAATTTCAGGAAGAAAGTCATATTTCACAAATTCAGCAAGTGGGTAATCGATCGATTTGATTATCATCAAAATTGTTAGGGTGTAGAGAACTACACCATAAAATCGAATCATTTTTTATTTCAGAGCTTGATATGCGATGTCAGTCCTGAACTGTTTTCCTGCGAAATGAATTTGTCCGCAAAGCATGTAAGCTCGGTCTCGTGCTTCAGCAATTGAGTCTCCAAGTCCGACAGCTACAAGAACACGACCACCTGTTGCAAAAAGTTTTCCATCTTCAGCAGAAACTCCAGCAAAAGAGATGTGTGAATTTTCGGCAAGTTTTTCATGAACAATTTCATCAACAATAATTTCAGCAGGTTCAGAAGATTTGTAAGGATAATTTCCAGAAGCCATTACAACTCCAACAGAATATCGGTTTGAGATTTTAATATCGACCTCATCCAGTTTTCCAAGTGAAGCTTTATGGAGAATTTCCAAAACAGAAGTTTCAATAAGTGGCATCAAAATTTCGCATTCAGGATCACCAAATCGAACATTGAATTCAAGAGTTAGTGGCTCACCATTTACAACCATAATTCCCGCAAAAAGAACACCACGGAAAAGATTTCCATCACTCTCCATACCTTTTAAAGTTGGTGCGATAATTCGGTCTTCAATTTTTTTGTAAAGTTCATCGTCGATTAGTGGAGTTGGTGCATAAGCTCCCATTCCACCAGTATTTGGACCTTTGTCATCAGTCAAAAGTCGTTTGTGATCTTGTGCTGCGGGAAGAATTTTGAAACTTTTACCATCAGAAATAGCAAAAACAGAGAGTTCATAGCCGTCAAGAAATTCCTCAACAATCACTTTTTTACCTGCATCGCCAAAAAGATCACCGCTGAGCATTTCACGAATTGTCTCATTTGCTTTTTCATGGCTTTCTGCGATAATTACACCTTTTCCGCCACAAAGACCGTCTGCTTTTACAACAATTGGAGTTGGTAAATTTTTAGAAAATTCAATAGCCTCTTCTGCCGATGAGGTCTCGATAAATCGTGCTGTTGGAATTCCGTGTTTTTTCAAGAAATTCTTCATGAAAACTTTAGAACCCTCAAGTTGTGAAGCATTTTTAGATGAACCAAAAATTGTTAAACCTCGACTCTCAAAAATATCAACAATTCCATCAACAAGCGGTTGTTCTGGTCCAACAATTGTAAAACCAATTCCTTCGCTTTCAACAAAATCCGCAAGTTTTTGGAAATCTTTGATGTCAATATTTTCGCCTAAATTTGCAGTTGCACCATTCCCAGGGGCGAAATATAATTTTTTTACTCTCTCATCTTTTTGGACCGCAAGAGCAATTGAATATTCTCGACCACCAGCACCAACAATTAAAACTTTTTCTAAATTCATTTTTTTCTTTTGTAGTTTGATTTATTTAGTATTTTAACATTTAAGGTTGTGAGAGAGTTTTGTCGGATCTCTCCGACAGTTTTTAAAGTTCGACCTCTTTCATGTCATCTAACCATGTAGCAGTATCATTCAATTCTCTAACAAGAATTCTTGAAGCCTCTTCAGGAAATTCTGGTCTAGCATGAATTTGACTCATTACAAGTTTATTTCCAGTTCGTCCAACAATTTCAATTTTTCCAATATCATGACCCATGATAAATTTAAATCGTTTTGCGTATCCATCAAGTCGTCTTTTTACATTTGAAACCATATCAACTCCCTTTTTTAACGGAACTTGAAATTGCTTCGCAACATGTGCAACTGGCATTGTTTGGTAGAGGTAGTATGGATTTACACCAATCCGAATAAGACCATTCATTAAATCCTCTAAAGCCTCTTCAGAATCATTCACCCCTGCTAAAAGAACTGCTTGATTATTCACAGTAATTCCTGCATCTCTCAAATTTTTTACAGCAAGAGTAGTCTCTTTTGTAATCTCTTTTGGGTGATTAAAATGTGTCGGAACATAAAGTGTTTTATGCTGATTGAACTCTCGTAAAACTTCTAAAAGTTCTGGTTCAAAAAATCGGAGTGGATAAGTTAAAACAGCTCGGCTACCAATTCGGACATAATTCAGATGTGGAATATCTTTTAAAAATCCGAGCATCTTTTTGATTCGTTCAGTTCCAAGAAGAAAAGGATCGCCACCAGAAATAATTACATTTGTAATTTCAGGATGATTTCGGATATATTTTGATGCCTCTTCAAAGTCATCAACAGTTTTATCCGTTTCTAAACCAACAAGCCTTTTTCTGAAACAGTGCCGACAATACATTGGACAATATTCAGTTGCGACAACAAGAGCAGAATATGGATATTTGTGTAAAACTCCATTTCCTTTGTCATGTTTGTCATCTCCATATGGATCATCAGTCGTGCCTTCTCCATCAACAAGTTCATCAGAAGTTGGAACTGCCAATTTTTTAATTGGATCATTCTCATCATTTGGATCAATCAGACTTAAGTAGTAACGGGGAATATTTATTGGGTGATTTTCTGAGATTTTTTGGAAATCTTCTTCTTCTTTTGGAGAGAGCTTAAAATATGTTTTCAACTCTTCAACAGTTGTTACATTTCTTTTTTGCTCTTCTTTCCAATTTAATTTAGTCCAATCTATGTTGGACAAACTGGGGAGTGGATCAACGGTTTTCGTTTCTGTATGTAAAATAATTTTTCCTTTCATTTTGTAAAGTTGAATCGATCCTAACAAAATCAACTTAAACAATTATTAGTTTTTAGAATTATTCTCTATCTAATTTTGAGAGATAATTTCTCTCTAAAAATTTTAAATTGCAATTAAAAATCTTTTCTAGTAAAATTCGGTTAATTAAAACTTCAAAAAAACTCTTCTTAATCAAATTTAAGAAAACTGCTTTCGAGGAAAATGGTCAAACTTCCAAATTTTTTTTAGAATAATCTGCTCTTAAAAAAACCTCATCGCAAAATCAAAGGAAATTTATAAATATGCAAGAAAACGAACAACCAAGAAAAAAACAACGGGGCGGTGGTGGGAATAGAACACATGTTCCCGCTACTGGTCATACAATTGAGGAGTTAAGAGAACTTCCTATTTCTGAAATTGTAAAGATTGCAATTGATGTTGAAATCGAAAATGCAAATAATATGAAACGACAAGACTTGATTTTTGAAATTCTCAAAAAACAGGTTAAAAAAGGTGGATTTATACTTTTTACAGGTGTTTTAGAAATTATGTCAGACGGATACGGATTTATTCGATCTCTTGACAAAAATTTTTCAGATAGTGAAAATGATGCTTATGTTTCAAATACTCAAATCAAAAAATTCTCTCTCCGAACAGGTGATATTGTTACTGGACAGGTTCGTGCTCCAAAAGAGCAAGAAAGATATTATGCTCTTCTCAAAATTGAGGCAATAAATTATCGAACAATCGCTGAAAACAAACGGAGACAACTTTTTGAAAATCTCACTCCTATTTTTCCAACTGAACAACTTAAACTTGAATATGAACCAAAACGACTCACTGGACGAATTTTAGATCTGTTCTCTCCAATTGGTAAAGGTCAAAGAAGTTTAATTGTTGCCTCTCCAAAAAATGGTAAAACGGAACTTATGAAAGAGTTGGCAAACGGAATTAAGAGAAATCACCCAGAAGCTGACATCATTGTTCTCCTAATTGATGAGCGACCTGAAGAAGTTACGGATATGGAGAGAAGTATTATTGGTGAAGTTTATAGTTCAACTTTTGACCAACCTGCAAAAAATCATGTAAAAGTTGCTGATTTAGTTATTGAAATGGCGAAACGAAAAGTTGAAATGGGTGAAGATGTCGTAATTCTTTTAGACTCAATTACACGACTTGCACGAGCTTATAACACCGTAACACCTGCAAGTGGAAAAGTTCTTTCGGGCGGTGTTGATGCAAATGCACTACATAAACCAAAAAGATTTTTCGGTGCTGCTAGAAATATTGAAAATGGTGGAAGCCTTACAATTATCGCAACTGCACTTGTTGAAACTGGTAGCCGAATGGATGATGTTATTTTTGAAGAGTTTAAGGGAACTGGAAATTCAGAAATCGCACTTTCTCGAACAGTTGCCGAAAGACGAATTTTCCCTGCTGTCAATCTTCTTAAATCTGGAACTCGGAAAGATGAACTGATTTTAGGCGATGAGGTTCTTCAAAAAGCATGGCTTTTAAGAAATGCACTAGCTGATATTGATGATGAAGTAGAATCCCTTAAGTTTCTTTATGGAAAAATGCTACAGTCAAGAAATAACGAGGAATTCCTCGAAATGATGAGTTCCGAATAGGATTTATTTATGATAAATATTATCAATACGACTGATACAGATTTTCAAACAAAGTTTGATGAAATTTTGAATCGTGGAAAAATGGATATTCATTCTGTTAGCGACATCGTTGCAAATATCTTAAAACGAGTCAGACAAGAGGGTGATAAAGCAGTCATTCAAGATGTTAGAGATTTTGATAAGTGGTATCCAGAAGACGGATCAGACCTCATCGTTACTCATGAAGAGATGGAGAGTGGTTTTCACAGACTTACTCCAGAATTGAAAAAAGCTCTTAGAGTTGCTTATACAAGAATTGAAAAGTTCCACAAGTTGCAGATGCCAAAGAGTTGGATTGAGACAGAGGAAAATGGATCGATGCTTGGGCAAAAAGTTACACCAATTGAGAGAGCAGGACTCTATATTCCTGGAGGAAAAGCGATCTATCCCTCTTCATTATTGATGAATGCAATTCCTGCTCATGTTGCGGGAGTGAAAGAGATTGTTGTTGTTTCTCCAACTCCAAATGGTGAAATAAGCGATATTCTCCTTGGTGCTGGATATATTGCAAATGTAAAAGCGATATATAAAGTTGGTGGAGCTTCTGCAATTGGTGCGATGGCTTATGGAACAGAAACTATTCCAAAAGTTGATGTAATCACAGGACCAGGAAATATTTTTGTTGCAACTGCTAAAAAACAGGTTTTTGGTGATGTCCAAATCGATATGATCGCAGGTCCTAGTGAAATTGGTGTTCTTGCCGATGAGGTCGCTGTTCCAAGCCACATAGCAATCGATATGCTTTCTCAAGCTGAACATGACGAAATGGCTAGTTCTATTCTCATTACTCCATTTCAAAAATTGGCAAAAGATGTTAATAAAGAGATTAAAAAATGGCTTCAAGAACTTGAACGACGAGAAATTGCTGAAAGGTCTATCAGAGATCGTGGGGCAATCATCGTTACTGAAACAATGGACGAAGCAATTGATTTAATGAATCAAATTGCACCAGAGCATTTAGAAGTTGTAACAAACTCACCTTTTGAACTTCTTCCACAAATTAAAAATGCCGGTGCTATCTTTCTTGGAAAAAACACACCTGAAGCGGTTGGTGATTATATGGCTGGACCAAATCACACTCTTCCAACTGGTGGTAGTGCAAAATTCTTTTCACCTCTTTCAGTTGAAAACTTCTTAAAAAAGAGTTCAATAATCTCTTTCTCCAAAAAAGCTTTAAAGCAATTTGGAAATGATATTGATGTTTTTGCAAGAACAGAACAACTCGATGCTCATGCACTTTCTGTAAAAGTTAGGTTATAAATTTTTGTCGGATTTTTTCCGACAATTAAAGGTTTAAAATTGAGAGGGCTGAAACAACAGCGGTTTCACTTCGCAGAATATTTGCTGAGGGTAAAGAGAGACTGTTTTTAAAAAGTTTTCTCTCATTTTCTGAAAATCCACCTTCACAACCAACGACAAATTCTAAATTTTCACTTTTTGGAATAGTTCTATTTTCAGAAAAATCAATAGCAAAAGCATTTTTGTAAGTCTCTAAAAAGGTTTCTAAATTTTGGAAAGTCTCAACTTTTGGAATATCGAAACGACCGCATTGCATCGATGAGGTTTCTAAAATTCTTTGAATTCTGTCAAAATCTAATTTGAAATTTTTTTGTGAAAAATCGCAGTAGATAAATGCAATTTTGGAAATTCCCAACTCATTTAGCATTGACAAAGTTTTTTCGACTGTTTTTGGATCAACAAGACACCAACCCAAAACTGTTTTTTTTGCTTGTTCTACAAAATTCTCAGCTTGATTTTCTAAATTTAAAATAGCTTTTCGGCGAGAAACATCAGAAATTCGATATTGAAAAAGAGTTTTTGGGCTTTCAAGATTTCTTAAAAAAAGAACCTCATCAGCTCGGTGGCGACGAACTTTAAAAATATAGTTGTAAAGTTCGCCGTCTAACTCTATTCTCGAGTTTCCACTGAGATTAGAGTAAATGAATTGCAAATTATTTTTCTCGTGCTTCTACAATTTCAATTGTTTCGATTTTATCTCCACCCTTAATTGAGTGAAGAATCTGTCGGCTTTCTCGATCTCGTAATTCGATTTGTCCAAAAGTAGTATGAACTCCGTCAAGGTGCGGACAATCTACAAAACAGATGAAAAATTGGCTACCACCTGTGTTTGGTCCAGCATGTGCCATTGAAAGTGTTCCGATTCTGTGTTTTGTTTTGTTTAATGCAGTTTCACATGGAATTCTCCAATCTGGACCACCAGTTCCACTTCCGTGTGGACAACCACCCTGTGCCATAAATCCCGGAATTACTCGGTGAAAATTTAAGCCATTGTAAAAACCAGTCGAAGCAAGGTGTGCAAAGTTTGCTACCGTATTTGGAGTTTCATCATTTAGTAATTTAATCCAAATAACCCCTTTGCTTGTTGTGATTTTTGCAAAATTTAATTTCGTAAGTTCTTCTTGTGGCAAGTTGTATGTTTTTAATTCGCCTCTCACTGTTTCTCCTATAATTTTTTTAGAATTTCATAATTCTAACTAAAATCGATAAGTCATGTGAAAAGCTGGTAAAAATGGAACTTGATAATAGTAGCCATCTTTTTCATAATCATCGTTGTATCTAATTCCCCGCACATTGTCTTTAAAAAGTGTTGAAAGATTCAATAGTTCAAGCGAAAACTCAAAACTTTCATCGTCGTTATATATCCACTCTTTTCCAATTTGCAAATCAATATCTATTGTATCGGGAAGACTTTTAGCAAAAAGGTTTTCAGAGTAAATTGGTTTTTTAAATGGTTCTCCATCTTCTCTATATATAATTTCTCCAGTTTCTGGATTTGTCAAATCAACAACTCTCTCTATTTCCGTGTATGGCGAACCTGAAGAGTATTTAAAAAGCCCTGCAATTTTCCAACCATTTTTAAATTTATAACTACTATTGATTTGTAAAGTATGCGGAATTTCTCCATAAAAACGGTGAAGTTCATTTTTTTGTGCATTCAATTCTCGTTCAGAATCTACAAAAGTGTAAGCCAAAAGAGTTGTTAATTGGTCGTTTTTAAACTCATATGTGAAATCTATTCCACGAGCAAAACCCTCTCCAGAAGATGAATAGATTTCATAATCGTCAGCAATTACAAGATTGTGAAGAGTTTTATAATATGGCTCAAATTTAAAAGTCCCGAAATCTGTTTTTTGTGTGTAATTAAAAGTATAGTGATACGAGTGCTCATAAATACTGATTTCTGGATTTCCAAGATTTTCAATAATATATCTTGGTTCTGGAAATTGAGAATATTTTCCACCAGCAAAAGAGACTGATTTTTTCTCGTCAATTTCATAAGTTAAAGCATGACGATGATCAACATATCCTTCAAAATCTTGAAACTCTACTGTTCCAATTCTAACACCGTTTCTAAATTTCCAGTTTGGTAAAAAACTCCAAGTATCTTGAAAATAGAGAATATCAGAATTTGAAACAAAGGTATCTTTGACACGAACAACTTCCGCACCTGTTAAATATGAACTGCTAGGATCATCTCTGTCAGGTTGTCGCGGAGAATTTACATCAATTGGCGACTCGTTATGCAGATGTTCAATTCCTAAAACAGGTTTGTGTTTATCTAAATACCAAGTTGTCTGGTGAAAAAGCCCAGATATGTAGGTTGTTACACCAACATCAAAATCATCATCAAAAAGTTGCATATCAAAATATGTTCGCATGTGATAGAGCAAAGTTTGTGATTTTTGGTCTTCACCCGTATATTTCCATCGCAAACCAAAAGTCTCAAAACCTCGCTCTTGATCTATTTTCCCATTTGCGACTGGGTCTTTATCTTTTTGCAGTGAAGAGTTTAATTTTAGTTCATCTTTTGAAATGATTGATTCCAAAGTAATCATGTTATTACTGTCTATTTCATAAGCAAGAATTAGTTGTGCATCATAAAATCGTGGAAAAAGTGTAAAGGTTAATTTCTCTTCTTCATCATCTTCATTTTTTGCAAGTTCGTCAAGAATTTTGTCGGCAAAAAGATCAAAATAGCTTCGTCTTCCACCAATAAAAAGAGAAGCTTTTTCAGAAAGTGGAACATCAATTGCAAAATCTGCATCATACAAACCTAAATGAACTCGCCCATTTCCAGAACCATATGGATATTTTGGAGTGATGTCAATTACTGCACCCATCGTCTCATATGAAACATCAAAACCACCTAAATAGGCATCAATTTGTCGAGTCGCTTCTGGAGAAACAACCGAATACAATCCACCAAGATGAAAAACATATCCAATAGGTAAATGATCAACTGTAACAAGAGTCTCTCGAGGTTTTGAACCATGAATAATAAGTTCCCCGCTATCATTTCCCGATGAGGTTACACCCGCAAGTGTTTTTATCGCTTTTAATGGATCTCCGTTTGTTCCCGCAAAATCTAAAGCCTCTTCAATTGAAAAAGAATCTTGCATTGGTGCATGTTCTAAAATTGAATCATCTTGTAATTTATAACTATCAACAACTTCAAAATCAATCAATTCAACTTCAGCTGAAAATAGTAAAAAAGGGAAAAGCAAAAATAAAAAATACAAAATTATCCTTTAAATTTTTTCAGATTATAACGACAAACTCTAATTATTTTTATAAATTCAGATTTAGATTTTTTTACTTAAGTTTATAAATTATGGGCTATAAATTAATTGTTTAAATTGTTTTGGATTTGTTTTTTTTGAAGTGGCTCCGGATACTGGATTCGAACCAGTGACCAAGCGGTTAACAGCCGCCTACTCTACCGCTGAGCTAATCCGGAATTGAGGCTCTTTAAAGCTTATTTGCTTTTGAGTGGCGGAATTATAGTGAATTTTTTTTTAGATGTCAAGGGTTTTTTGTAAATTACAAAAGTCGGAAAAAAATCCCGACAAAAAAATTAAAGTTCTAAGAGTTTTTGAGCCTGAACCATATCTTTATCACCACGACCAGAAAGATTTAAAATTACTGTTTTTCCTTTTAATTCCTCTTTTGCTTTTTTAAGATATGCGACACCGTGAGCAGTTTCAAAAGCAGGAACAATTCCCTCTTTTTGAGAAAGCCAAACAAAAGCATCAATTGCCTCTTTGTCTGTAATTGAATCATATTTTACAGTGCCATTGTCTTTATGAAAAGAGTGCTCTGGTCCAATACCTGGATAGTCAAGTCCTGCGGAAATAGAGTGAGCTTCCAAAATTTGCCCGTCATCATCTTGTAAAAGATAACTCATTTGACCATGAAGAACTCCCGCACGACCTTTTTGCAAACTTGCTCCATGTTTTTCAGTATCTAAACCGTAGCCACCTGCTTCAATTCCAACACATTGCACCTCATCGTCCTCTAAAAACGGGTGAAAAAGTCCAATCGCATTACTACCGCCACCAATTGGAGCGATGACATAATCGGGAAGTTTGCCCTCTTTTTCTAAAATTTGGTTTCTTGCTTCAGTTCCAATAATAGCTTGGAAATCCCGAACCATCATCGGATACGGATGAGGTCCTGCGACTGTTCCAATAATATAGAAAGTGTCTCGTGCATTTGTAACCCAATCTCGTATCGCATCATTCATTGCATCTTTCAGAGTTTTGCTACCGCTTTGAACTGCATGAACTTTTGCACCGAGAAGCTTCATTCGGAAAACATTTAAAGATTGTCTCTCAACATCTTTTGCACCCATAAAAATTTCACACTCTAAACCAAGAAGTGCCGAAATAGTAGCAGTCGCAACACCGTGTTGTCCCGCACCAGTTTCCGCAATTACTCGCTTTTTCCCAAGTCGTTTTGCAAGTAATCCCTGTGCGATTGTGTTGTTGATTTTATGTGCACCTGTGTGATTTAAATCTTCCCGTTTGAGATATATTTTTGCACCAATCTCTTCAGATATATTTTTTGCAAAATAGAGTGGAGTTTCCCGACCAACATATTCACGAGAATATTCTGCAACTTCTTTCCAAAACTCTTTGTCAAAACGAATCTTTTCATACTCTTTTTCAAGTTCTAGTAAAACTGGCATTAGTGTTTCAGGAACATATCGACCACCGAAAATTCCAAAATGCCCATTTTCTGGATCAAATTTACTTTTTTTAGGAATATACATTTTTATGATGACTTTTGTTTATATTAATTATATAAATCGCATCACTCCTTTCTTAAAATATTTAAAAGCTTAACTAACAAGACTTTAAAAAATTGTTACACCCAGTGAAATGAACAAATTTATTTAGATAAATTTTATTTATATAAAATAAAATCGATTTACCCCTTTTTGGTAAAATAGCGAAATCTCCATTTTTGGAGACGGAAGCATATTTTATTACAAAAAAGTGTTTTCTGAAAATTTGAGGATTTGTTAAATATGCAAATATTAGAAACACTCTCACTTGAAGAGTTTATATTTATTGAAATAACGGCAATCATTTTTGTTAGTTATATTGGTTTTCTTTTTGGGAAAAATGTCGGAAAAGGGAATAGCGGACTTTTTATAAAACAGGCTAAAGCAAAAGCTAAAAGCATTGAAAAAGAAGCTGAATATCTTTTAAAAGAGGCTCGAGTTAAAGCAAAAGAGTATGAACTTGAACACAAACATGATTTTGATAGGAAAATTCTTGAGCTTGAAAACGAGGCAAAAGAGAGAGTTAAAAACCTAAAAATTGATAGTCGGAATTTGGAAAAAGAGAAAAATGCTCTTCAAAAAAGTCGTGAAGATTATGAAGAAAAATCGAAAGAACTCTATCGTGTGATTGAAAAGACTGCAAAAATGACTCGGTCTGAAGCTCGAGAAGTTATTCTAAATCAGATAAAAGAGGAAGAAGAAGTTTTAATTGCGAAAACAATAAGGCGGTATGAAGAGAGAGCAAAAGAGGAAGCTGAGAAAAAAGCGGGATACATTATTGCTCAAGCAACAACTCGTTTTGCGGGTGAATACTCTGCGGAAAGACTTGTAAATACTGTCAAATTGAATAGCGATGATATCAAAGGTCGAATTATTGGAAAAGAGGGGCGAAATATTAAACGACTTGAAGCAATTCTTGGTGTTGATATTATTGTTGATGGAACTCCGAGAACAATCACACTTTCTAGTTTCAATTTGTATCGTCGTTCGATTGCGGTTAAGACTATTGAGAAGTTGATTGAAGATGGTCGAATTCAACCTGCACGAATCGAGGAAATCTACGAAAAAGTTGTTAAAGAATCTGATAAAGATATTTTGAAAGAGGGAGAGGAAATCCTTCAGCAACTTGGAATTAGTGCAATGCATCCTGAACTGATAAAACTTGTTGGACGACTTCGGTATAGAGCAAGTTATGGTCAAAATGCACTCTCTCACTCTCTTGAAGTTGCTTATCTTTCTGGAATGATGACTGCGGAAATTGGTGGCGATGAGGTTCTTGCAAAACGGGCTGGTCTTCTTCACGATATTGGAAAAGCTCTCACTCATGAAAACGGCGGGAATCATGTTGATTTAGGTGTCGAAGTTTGTAAAAAATATGGTGAAAATGAAGTTGTTATAAATGCAATTTATGCTCATCATGAATACGAAGAAGCAAAAACAATTGAAGTTGCAACAGTTTGTACGGCTGATAAACTTTCTGCTGGACGACCTGGTGCTAGACGAGAAGTTTTAGAAACATCACTAAAGCGGATCAAGAAAATTGAAGATATTGCACTCGCAGAAAATGGTGTTTCCACAGCTTATGCAGTAAATTCTGGTCGAGAGTTGCGGGTGATTGTAAATTCACTTGATGTTTCCGACAAAGATGCCTACACCATGTCAAAAAATATTGCAAAAGAGATTGAGAAAAAACTTGAAAAATTCCCTGGGGATATTGTTGTAAATGTAATTCGAGAGAGTCGAATGAAATCTGTGGCAAAAAGCCTGTAAAAATTACGAAAGGTTATTATGGAAGAAAAATTAACAAAAGCCCAGAAAATTCTGGTTGATTTTCATCAAAAATTTGAGCTTTTTAAAGGAATGAACACAAAAGAGCTTCTTGCTGTTGTTGAAAAAGTTCGATTTATCAAACTTGAAAAAGATGAAAAGATTTTTCAAAAAGGTCATACTGGAAAAGAGTTCTTTTACATAATTGACGGAAGTGTTTCTATTTTAGTTGATGGAAATTTACGAGTTGCCCTTTTGAATAGAAAGACTTTTTTTGGCGAAATGGCATTTATTACAAAAAAACCTCGAAATGCTTCAGCTTTTGTGGAGAGTGATCAAGCAACACTTCTTGTTATAAATATCAAAGATACAGTTGAACCAACTGAACCAGAAGCATTCTCAAAACTTTATAAAAATATAAGCGAAGTTCTTGTTGATAAAGTTGAGGAGATGAATAGAAAATTGACAATTTTATAAATTCTTTAACTAATTAAAATTCTTATGGAGTTTCATTTTTGCTAAGATAACAAAATAGATTTTGATTAGTTTAAAGGTTTCAGTGATGAAAAATATTCCAAGTGGCAAATATGTGGCATACCCACAAGTGCATTTGCCAAAAAGAGAGTGGGTCGATAAAAAGTTGGAAAATGCACCCCTTTGGTGCAGTGTGGATTTGAGAGATGGAAACCAAGCACTTATAAACCCTATGGATTTGGAAAAAAAGCTGAAACTATTTAATCTCCTAATCGAAATAGGTTTTAAAAATATAGAAGTTGGTTTTCCATCTGCATCAAAAACAGAGTTTCAATTTTTAAGAACACTTGTGGAAAAAGACCTCATCCCCGAAGATGTTACGGTTCAAGTTCTTGTTCAGGCTCGAGAGCATTTGATAAAAAAAACTTTTAAAGCATTGCAAGGTGTTAAAAGTGCAGTTGTTCATCTTTACAACTCAACATCAGTTGCACAGCGAAAGATCGTGTTTCAAAAAGAGAAGAGAGAGATTATTGATTTAGCTTTGCATGGAGTTGATTTGGTAAAAGAGGAGATGAAAAATTTTGACGGCAAAATAACTCTCGAATATTCACCAGAAAGTTTCACAGGAACTGAATTAGATTTTGCTTTAGAAATTTGCGATGAGGTTGTTGATCTTTGGGGTGGAACTCCTGAAAACAGGGTGATTATAAATTTACCCGCAACTGTTGAGATGGCGACTCCAAATATTTATGCCGATCAAATTGAGTTTATGAGCAAAAGTTTCAAAAAACGGGACTCAATTATTCTTTCACTTCATGCACATAACGACCGCGGAACAGCAGTTGCTGCAACTGAATTGGCACTTCTCGCTGGAGCAGATAGAGTTGAGGGGACACTTCTTGGAAATGGTGAAAGAACTGGAAATGTTGATATTTTGACACTCGCCTTAAACATGACAACACAGGGAATTGAGTCAAATTTGGACTTTTCAAATGTGGATAAAGTTGTCGAAGTTGTTGAGCAAGTTACAGAAATTGAAACGGGAGTTCGGCATCCATATGTCGGAAAACTTGTTTATACAGCTTTTTCAGGTTCTCATCAAGATGCGATAAATAAGGGATTTGCATTCCAAAGACGAAAAGATGATCCATTTTGGGAAGTCCCATATTTGCCAATTGATCCAAGTGATGTCGGTCGGACTTATGAAGATGTAATTCGGATAAATTCGCAATCTGGAAAAGGTGGAATTGCCTATATTTTAGAAAATGAGTTTGGATTTCAAATCCCAAAAAATATGCATCCAGAAGTTGGAAAAGTGATTCAGCGAAAAAGCGATGAGGTCGAACGAGTCTTGACAAATAGTGAAGTTTTTGAAGAGTTCGATCGAGAATATATTTCACAAGATTGTAAATTAGAATTTATCTCTTTTAAACGATTACAAAAAGATGATCAAGTTCGTTGTAAATTAGATTTCAACTTCAACGGAAAAAAATTCAACGAATGCGGAATTGGAAACGGAATTTTAGATTCAACAAAAAATGCAATTCAAAAAGTTGTTAATGTTGATTTTGAAATCATCTCATTCAATGAACACTCAAAAGGTGAAGGCTCAAAAGCAACTGCAGTAGCTTATACACAAATTGAGAATAATAAGTTTGAGAGGCTATTTGGAATTGGTATTGACACAGACACAACAAAAGCTTCAATCAAGTCAATTTTTTCCGCACTCAATAGAACTTTAGGAAAGTAGAGTGAAACAACTATTTTTAATTTCTGTTCTAGTTTCAACTCTCTTCTCTTCTTCCGTTGAATTCCTCCAATGGAGGGACGGAGAAACATTTTTAGGATTCCTAGAAAGTGAAAAACTTCCATTTAAACTCTACTATGATGCTGATAATGATGATAAAAAATTAACAGAAGATATTAATAGCCAAACAAAATATTATATTTTAAGAGATGAAGAAGATGGCAGTGTAAAGCAGATTTTAATTCCTGTTGGGGATGAAATCCAGATACACATTTATAAATATAAAAAAGATTATTTTATGGAAGCTGTTCCGATAGAGTATCAGAAAATAGAAGAGCAATTTATAACAGAAATAACAGAAAGTTCAATTTATGAAAATGTCAAAAATTTAAGTAATTCAGTTTCCCTCGCAAAATTCGTCCAAAAAACATTAGAAAATTCAGTAAATTTTAAAAGAATCCAACGGGGAAGTATTCTTGCACTTCTCTACAAAAGAAATTATAGATTAGGTGTTCCATTTGGTGATGTTGATTTAAAAATTGCAATGTTACGAATGGGAAGTAGTGAAAAATATGTTATCAAATTTGATGAAAAAAATTACAATTTTTATGGAGAGAGATTAGAAGAGAGCGGTTTAATGCTACCGCTAAAAGATAAATATAGAGTATCTTCCAGATTTACAAAAAAACGGTGGCATCCAATTCTAAAAAAATATCGAGCTCATTTAGGAATTGACTATGCGGCGAGAAGAGGAAGTCCGATTTATGCCTCTGGAAAGGGAAAAGTTATTTTTGTTGGAAAAACTCGAGGTTATGGAAATCTTGTTAAAATTCAACATAGTGGCGGATACTTAACACTCTATGCCCATTTAAAAAGATACCGTTCAGATTTAAGAAGAGGAACAGTTGTTCATCAAGGTGAATTTATTGGTGAGGTTGGTTCAACTGGACTCTCTTCAGGACCTCATCTGCATTTTGGACTTTATAAAGACGGAACAGCGATAAATCCAAATCATCTGATTTCTGTAAAATTTAGTAACAGAATAGGAGAAGAAGAGATGGAGAGATTTGCCGATATTCGAGGCGATTACAACAGGGAACTACAAACCCTACTTCGAGATTACCGAAGCGGACGAAAAGACCTTATTTCTCGATACGAAGATATTGAGACAAAATGCAAAACAACTCTTTCAAATATAAGTGCAAAAGATCAAGTAACAGTTATTTTTGAACCAAAAGAAGATATATATACTAACAATTTCAACAAATACAGAAATCCCGCACCAGATACAGAATATTTAGAACTTTCTGAAGATTATATGGAGTATTAAGATGAAATTTTTTGCCCTTTTTTTTACCCTTTCAACTCTGCTTTTTGCAGAACTTGAAATAAGTTTTCCAGAAGATGAAGAAGTTGTTGATTATAAAAGTATTGTTGCTTTTGAGTTTGGTCTAGGATCACTTTCTCGACCAAAAGTAAATACTATTTCTGGCGAGGCAGATATAAAAAGAGACTTTACAAATTTGGGTTTTAAACTTGGTGCAGAAGATATTGGTTTGCGACTCTTTTTATCATACCGTCCAATAATTCTACAAGATGCAACAGCTCAAAGTTTTGGAATTGAACTAGACTCAATGATTGATTTATCAAGTAAAATGAAATTTTTCTACGGCTTGGCGGTCGGCGGATTGCTATACGAAATTGTTGATAAAAATGAGACTTCTACTTACAAAACAAGTTGGAACAACTATTACGGTTTTGGAACGGGTTTGGTTTTTGAAATTTCAAAACAGTTTGAAATTGAATTTTCAGGACGATATTCGATTACAAATATAAACGATGATTCCGTGGATAGTTCATATGTCTTTGATCAATTTATGAACTACTACATCGGGTTAAACTATAAATTTTAGGAAAAATATGATTATAAAATATAAAAATTACACTCCAAAAATTGGAGAGAATGCTTGGGTTGCCGAGACCTCATCAGTAATTGGTGATGTTGAAATGGCAGAAGATAGTGCAGTTTGGTTTGGCTGTGTTGTTCGAGGTGATGTTCATTCAATTAGAATTGGAAAGCGATCAAATATTCAAGACCTCTCAATGATTCACACAACTCACCACAAAGGCGAAGAGCGACGAGATGATGATGGAAATCCAACTTATATCGGCGATGATGTTACAGTCGGACATCGAGTTATGTTGCACGGTTGTAAAATTGAAGATGCTTGTTTAATTGGAATGAGTGCAACAATTCTTGATGGTGCTGTTATTGGAAAAGAGTCAATTGTCGGAGCTGGTTCGCTTGTAACAAAAGGAAAAAAATTTCCACCAAGATCACTGATTATGGGTTCTCCTGCAAAAGTTGTTAGAGAATTAACAGACGATGAGGTCGCTGAACTCTATGCTTCTGCTAGACGATATGTAGAATTTAAAAATAGTTATACGGATTAATTTTGGCTGGGAAATATATACTTTTTGAAGGAATTGATGGAGTTGGTAAATCAACTCAAATAAAACTTTTAGATGATAGATTTCACAATCTTGTTATTACTAGAGAACCGGGAGGTACAGATTTCGGTCTTCAAATTCGAGAAATTCTCTTAAATTCAACTTTGACTCTTTCGCCAATGTCGGAAACTCTCTTTTTTCTTGTTGATCGAGCAGAACACTTTAATAGAATTGTCTCTTTTGCAACAGCAAATGGCGGAACAGTTGTTAGCGATCGTGGTTTGCTTTCAGGAATTGCTTACTCGCGAGATGAAGCTTTTACTGACAGAGAACTTATAGATTTAAATCTTAAAGCGATTAAAAACAGAAAACCTGACTTGCTTTTTCTATTCACAATTTCAAAAGAGAAATATATTGAACGATTAGAAAAAAGAGGAAATCTTGACAGAATTGAGTCTTTTGGAATCGATTTTGCAATGGAGACACAGGAGCGATTCAAAAAATTCAGCGAACTGGTCGCAAAAAGAGTTATTTATATAGATTCAGAAAAATCGATGAATGAGATTCATGAACTTGTTTCTAGTGAAGTCGAAAAATGCTTAAACTCTTAATTCCTCTATTTTTTTTTATCTCTTGCTCAGAGAAAAATATAAATTCTATTGATTCATACAAAGTTTTAAATCAAAAAGAGGAAAAAATTTTTCCAACAAAATATCTTGTCTCCGTAAATGGAGATGAGAATTTGGAAAACTCTCTTCAATCTCTCTCAACTGTTGAGATTTCTGAAAACTCCGAATTTCTTGTTTCAGTTTCAAAAAAAGTTGAAAATCTTGGAAAGAAAAAACTATATTTTGGAGTTATAAGAATTGAGAACTCTAAACACAATTTTGAGGAGAAGAGTTTTCCATTTTCTGGAGAAAAGAGTGAATTTGAAAAAATCTTTAAAAAAGTAGCAGATTTTTTTTCAAGAAAACGGGCTTTTATTTCTGAAAAAAGAGAAGATTCTTATGGAGAGACAATTTTTAAAATAAATATTGGTAAAAGAAGCGGAATTTCTGAAAACATGAGAGCCGATATTTTTACATACAAAATAGATGATAGTTTTTTTAATAAAGAGAGAGAGACGAAAAGAACAAAAGTTGCAACTGCAACTGTTTCAAACATTATTGAAGAGGATTCTTCTTGGGTAATTTTGGAGAATAATAAATTTTCAAATAGAGTCTCTGAGGGCGATGAGGTCTTTTTTGGAAAAGGAAAATTTAGCGAATATCTTCTTGATGGAAAACTATTCATAAAAACAAACAGTAATTTGATAGAAAATAAGTTAAAATGAGAGAAATAAAATTAAATAATATTTGTGATAATTTAAAAGCTATTGAGAATATCGAAAATGGTGATATTTTGCTATTAAATAGAAACAAGCCTTTTGCAGTTCTTGTCGAATATAGCCACTATTTAAAAATGAATACAAAAAATATTGCATCGCAAGATGAGAGACTTGAGTTATTAAAAGATGTTAGAGGTAGTTTAGATTTAAGGAGTTTAAGGGAGTGATAAAAGAGTTTTATTTGGAAAATAATCTTTCATTTAAAAGAGTGGGACTCTGTTTTAAAAATGGATTGGTGCTTTTTACTGGCGGAAGTGGAGCGGGAAAATCTGTATTATTAAATGCGATGCTTTCAACAATTGCACAAAAAACTCTCTATTCTGAAAGTTCAGAGCTGATACTAGAGAAAAAAAGTTTTATGCAAACTAAAAAAGGGCGAGTTAAATTTCTTATTGATGGGAAAACAACAACAAAAAAAATGTCTCTAAAATTGGAGAAAGTTTTATAACACACTTAAATCCAAGAGAGATTCGTGAATTTGAATCAGATTTTTTAATTCAGATTCTTGACACCATTATTTCAAAAAAAGATGAAGATTTTTTAGATTTACAGAAAAATTATAGAGAGACTTATTCTAGTTTTTTGGAGATAAAAAATTACATTTCAACCCTAGAAAATGAAAAAGATGAGATAAATAGAGAAATTGAAAATAATGCATCTAGTCTTAAACTTGTTAAAAGCTTAAAACCAAAAATCGGTGAAGATAAAGAGCTTCAAGCACTAAAAAAACGAGTTTCAAAAAAAGAGAAAATTTCTGAATACATTTCTGAAGTCCAGCCACTTTTAGGTAGTTCAAAAGATTTTTTTGAGATTTTTGATTTGATGGGTTTAGAGAAAGAGGCTGAAGAGGTTCGTAATTTTTTCTACGGTTTGGAAGAGAGACTCGATGAAATCGAAGATGAATTATCGGATTTGGCGGATGTAAATATTGAGAGTTTGCTTGATAGAATTGAGAAGTTGAGCGAATTAAGATCGGAATTTGGTTCAATTGAGAATGCTATTTCTGCGAGAGAGAGAGATGATGAATCTAGAAAAAGAGTGTCTGAAATTAAAAATACTCGAAAAAATATTGAAAAGATTTATAAAATTCGACTGAATGAATTGGAGACTCTTTCAGATGAAATTTCAGAAAAGCGAACTCAATTATTAAATAATTTTTCAGAGAGCCTAAATTACTATTTAGAGCTTTTAAGCTTGGGAAATTCAAAAATATCTTTGAGAAAAAAGGGTTTTTCTGAAAATGGAACTGACCTCATCGATATTAATGTTTCAAAAACAGATTTGGAAAAACTGAGTTACGGAGAACAGAACAGAGTCCGATTGGCAATTCTTGCAGTAAAAGCAAAGTTTGGTTCTGAAAAAAGTGTTCTTTTTCTCGATGAGGTCGATGCAAATTTGAGCGGTGAAGAGGCGACAAAAGTTGCAAAAGTTCTTCGCGATCTCTCTCAAAAACATCAAGTTTTTGCAATTTCTCACCAAGCTCAACTATCTTCACAAGCGGATCAGCATTTTTTTGTTTGGAAAAAGAGTGGGGAAAGCTTTGTTCGTGAATTACATACATTAGAAGAGAGAGCAAGTGAAATCGCTCGAATGGTTGGCGGAAACTTGGAAAATCCAGACATAAAGAATTTCGCAATGAAATTATTACTAAAGAGAGAATAAAAATGATTGAATACTCATTTTCTTCAAAACCTTATGGAGTTTTAGAAACTTCTGGAGATTTCCAAGTATTTATCAGCGATATAGAATTTGATATTGTTGTTGTTGGAGATGTTGGCGGACACGACAGTCAAAATATTTTTGAAGTCGCTGAAACATGTAAAAAAGTTGTTGAAGAAAATGTAGGTGAAAATCTTTCTAAAATCTTCCACTTAATTCATAATGTTAAATCTCTAAAAAAGTATGGATTAGCATTTTTAATTGTAAAAATCTATAAGAAAACACCAATAATCGAATACATCAGTGTTGGTAATTTGAAATTTATTCTTTTTCGTGAAGAGAATAAAATTCTATTAAAAGGTCAAGATGGAATTGTTGGCTACCAAATTCCACCAAAAATAAAGACAAAAATATTCAAGATTAGAAAAAACGATCTCTTCTTTATTTTCACTGATGGTGTCTCTATAAATGAAAAGAGATTAAAAAATGAGATTGATATTTCGGGGAATGTGGAAAATATTGCAGATGCAATAGTTGAAAAATTTGGAAAACATGATGATGACTCTCTCTGTTCTGTTTTTAGAGTTATCAGTAAATGTATTGATGTTCCAAATATTTATATTCCAACAGAGGAGATTGCTCGGAATTTTCTTCCAGAAAGTCCTGTTAAAAAAGCTGTTTTTGTTGAAATTGATAAAAATCAAGCGACTGAAAAATTTGAGTTCAAAAAGAGAGAGAAATTTAAAACTCTCTCAAGTCCAGATATTGAAATTGATATTGTTGAAACATATCGCTTAAAAGAGAATCTAACACTGCTTTTTGATAATTTACCAATTGAGAGGAATTTGGGAAAAAAAATAAAATATGTTCTTTTAGAGATTTTCCTAAATCAAAAAGTGATTCGTTTCTCAATGAGTAAAGATATTTTACAAATAAAAGCTCCAATTCAACTTGATCAATACAATCAGATTTCTGATATTTTTGAAAATCTATTTCTACAAAACAAAATTGATGATATTGCGGTTTTTAAGTTCCAATTCTACGAACCTTTTGACTACATTGAATTTGAAAAAAAAGGAGTTCCAAAAGCGATTGAGAATGATGTTGATTTAGATACTTTTCAAAATATTATCAAAGAACAGCAAAAGGAAAAACTTTTGCAACAGCAATCAAAATTAGCAATGATGGGAGAGATGATTGGTGCGATTGCTCATCAGTGGCGACAACCCCTCTCAATTATTAGCGGAGTTCTATTAAATATTGAGGATAGTTTTTTTGAGAATGAACTCGATGAAGAGGTTTTACAAGAAGAGTTAGAGACTGCGGAAAATAGCTTGACTTATATGTCAAGAACAATTGATGATTTTCGGAACTTTTTCGCTCCATCAAAAAATAAGAAAGATTTCTATTTAGAAGACTCGATTATAAATTCTGTTGCAATTGTTTTTGCACAACTTAAAATCCATAATATCTCAATATCGCTAAAAAGCGGAGATGAGACAATTTCAGACTTTCATCAAAAAGATGATTTTAATGGCAATCAGAATCAAATTTTTGGTTATCCAAGTGAATTTACACAAGTTATCTTAAATTTGGTCTCAAATGCAAAAGATGCGATTATCGAAAACGGAATCAGCAACGGTCTAATATCAATTTCAGTTGAAAGAAAAGGCGATGAGGTCTCTGTTTTTGTTCGTGATAATGGTGGTGGAATTCCCAAAAAAGTTCTCGATCGAGTTTTTGAACCATATTTCACAACAAAAGAGGAAGGAAAGGGAACAGGAATCGGTTTATACATGAGCAAAATGATTATTGAAGATAATATGGGCGGAGTTCTTAGTGCGAAAAATATCGACGGCGGAACAATTTTCACAATCACTTTCAACCTATTCAACCTAGAATAAAATGATAAACTTAAGAGAAAAGGGATTTAATGAAAATTGGTGTTATTGGTGCTGGGAAATGGGGGACAGCCCTCCATTTTGCATTTTCAAGAAATAGAGAAGTAAAGATTTTTTCAAGAACTCCGCGAGATTTTCCAGATTTTGTAACTTTAAATGAAATTTTAGAAATGGACTATCTGGTTTTTGCAATTTCAACTCAAAGTATTGCAGGTTGGCTAAAAGATAATTTTAAATTCAAAAATCAAAAAATACTAATTGCATCAAAAGGAGTTGATATTGAGAGCGGTCGTTTTCTTTCTCAAATTTTTTCCGACTATGTTCCTGAACAAAACATTGCTTTTCTTTCTGGTCCATCATTTTCAAGTGAGGTTTTAAACTCTCTACCAACTGCTCTTGTTATCAATTCAAGAAATTATGAACTCGCTGAAGAGTGGAAAAATCTCTTTCCTGATTTTATAAAAGCTTACACATCATCGGATATTATTGGTGCGGAGATTTCTGGAGCTTATAAAAATATTTTAGCAATTGCTTCTGGAGTTTGTGAGGGGCTGAAACTCGGAAATAATGCAAAGGCAAGTTTGGTATCTCGGGGACTTGTTGAAATGGCTCGTTTTGGTGAAAGATTTGGCGGAAGAAAAGATACTTTTCTCGGTTTAAGTGGTTCTGGAGACCTTTTTTTAACAGCAAACAGCACAATGTCAAGAAATTACAGAGTTGGACTCGGATTGGCAGAAGGCAAAAATTTAAATGAGATTTTGAGAGATATTGGAGAAACTGCGGAGGGTGTTAAAACGGTTGAAGCAATTCAGAAAATTAGAGAGAGAGAGGGCTTATACACCCCAATTGCTGATGAGGTCTATAAACTTTTATATTCAGAAAACACTCCACTTGATGCACTCAAAAATCTTTTAAATTAAGATTAGCGAATTACAAAGCTCCCCTTTTGGGGAAGAAATTCATAAACTCTTTATCTCTCAGTTTAAAAAATATTGTTTAAAATCTCTTTTTTCCAAACTGTGTGAAAAACAGTTTTTTCCGAATATTTTGATTTGTTTTGCACAAAATCAGAAAATTTTTTTCCTTTTTCAGTCGCTTTCCAAAGATCATCTTCACGAAATTGAAAACCTAGTTTTTCCAAAAGTTTGTTTAGGTTTTGTGGTCGTGGTTTGTCTCCTTTTTTTGTTGAAACAAGTTTTTTTACATCTTTTGAAAAATCTCCATTCATCACAATTTGACAAAGTTCGGTAACTGTGAAATATTTTTCTGGAGTTGAAAGACCTTTTTTCTCGGCAATTTCTAAAAAATCGACACCAGTCTCTTTTTTTACTGCTCGATTTGTTGTAATTGCTAATTCCTCTTTTCTATCAATTCCAAGTTTGTAAAAGACTCTTTCAAAAACATTAAATTCTTGCTCTGAAATTTCTAAAACTCTAGCTCTTTCTTCAAGTTTTTCTAAATCAGGTTTTTCGGTTTTTGCAATTGAATAAGAACCAGTTTTTAAAATTTCCTCAATAACTCCATCACACCAAACGGCAAATTCTGGATCAAGCCAACGAGCAAAAGCAATAATTAACTTTTTGTGTATCCAAGTTCCTTGTTCTTTGTAATTACCAGACTTTTTTACAATTACAAGTTTTTCGCTCGGGGAATTCCCCGAACGGATAAAAGCCTCGATATATGCCTTTGTATCTTTTAATCTCAACCAATCAGACGGTTGTTTGTTAAAGTGTTTTGCAATTTCTGTTGCATTGATATAAAGTGAGTTTGAATTTTCAAAAACAACTTCAATATCATTAAACTTTCTTGATATAATTTGCATCTAATAGCCTTTTAAAAGGTATGTATTTTAAGAAATAAAAGATGAATATTTCATCATTACGGCACATAATACTCTTTTATTGCTTTAATGGAAATTAAAGGAAGATATTGAAGAACTATGAAATTGCTGAAACTTTTGGTCTGCATAGAACTACTTTAAGAAATTGGGCAAAATCAGAAAATGAAGGACGAGAATTTTTATTATATATTTTAAAGCATTTGCCAGAAGAATACGTGCAAAACATGAAAAATAATTTTAAAAATGAAAAAAAACATCAAGAATTATTAGTTGAAAAACTGTAATTTTTCTAACTAAATTACTCTCTTTATTTTCCAAAAAATTCCTTTTGCACTTTTTGAAATTTTATCTATTTCGTAACTAATTTTCGTGTTAAAATCTAATATATTTAAATCAAGGATTAAAAAATAGAAAAATTAAGAGTTGTTTCACTTTTTGCTGGAGCAGGTGGAGTTGATTTAGGTTTTGAAAAAGCAGGGTTTGAAATTGTTTGGGCAAATGATTTTGATGAAAATGCTGTAAATACTTTTAAGAAAAATATTGGAACTCAAATTGTTTTAGGAGACATTACAAAAATAGATTCTTCTGAAATTCCTGATGACATTGATATTGTTACGGGAGGTTTTCCTTGTCAGGGCTTTTCAGTTGCAAACACAAAAAGAAGTGTAGAAGACAAAAGAAACTTTCTATACAAAGAGATGTTGAGAATTATAAAAAATAAACAACCAAAATTTTTTGTTGCTGAAAATGTAAAAGGGCTTCTTTCTCTCGGAAAAGGTTTAGTTATCAAAATGATAGAAGAAGATTTTAGAGAAATTGGCTATAAAATGGAATACCGACTTTTGAATTCAGCAGATTATGGAGTTCCACAACAAAGAGAAAGAGTAATTTTAATTGGAAATCGTTTAGGTCTCAAAAATCCATTCCCAAAACCGACAAATATGAAACAAGAAACAGATAATCTATTTTCAGCAGTTTCTCTTTTGCCACCTCATCGGACGGTAAAAAGTGTGATTGGATATTTAGAAAATATTGAAACAGTTGAAAGAAATTCAAACCAAATTATTGAAATTGAAAACAGGAAAATTTATAATCATATTGCCTATACAAATGTTGAAAATAAGTTTTGGACTCGGAAAGGTGAAACAACTCAAGCAGAAATTTGTGATTATTTAAAATTTTGGAGAGAAAAGAAAGGCATTTCAGTAAAGAAAATTGATGAAATTTTTGGATACAAACATACTGCTGGACACTGGTTTAGAAAAGATAATAAATCAGGCTCAATTCCTAAACCCTCTGACTGGTGGAAATTGAAAGAGATATTAGGTTTCGATGAGGTTCATGATGATTTTGTTACAAATCTTGTTGAAAAGGAGATAGTTTTTGAGCAATCTTTACGAATTACAAATTGGAATACTCCGAGTGATACAATCACGGCTTCAACTCCAGAAATTCATATAAACAAAAAAAGACGGCTTTCTGTTCGTGAGTGTGCAATTATTCAAACTTTTTCAGATGATTTCATTTTCACAGGTTCGCTTTCAGCACAACATCGACAAGTTGGAAATGCTGTTCCTCCACTTCTTGCTTATCAAATTGCAAAAGAAATTAAAAAGGTTTTAGAAAATGGAAATGATTGAAGTTGAAAAATTAGAAAAGAAATATTTGGATAAAGTATTTCACTTTTTAAAATATATTGAAGATGAACTTTTAGCAAGTTTTCAAAGTGGTAAGAAAATTGAAGATGATTGGAAAGAGTTTTGGGGAGCTAAAGAGGGTGGAATTTCATCTTTTTCAACAGGTTTTGAGAGAGTGATTTATAACTACTTCAACTCAAAATCAATTAGTGGTGAAGTGAATTCTTCTCCAGTTGCTTCCGATCTTTTCTTTGAAACTAAAGATGCTTTTATTCATATTGATGTTAAAACTGTGCAAACTAGGAATATTGGAGACATTTCAAATTCTATTTTTATTGGCTTAAATCAAAACAGCTATGAAGCAATTATGAAAACTAGAAATGGTGAAAGAAAATATACTCCTGCAATTCCAAAAATTTACAGTAATGGAAAAATATCACTCTCATATTTTTTAACTATTCTTTATGATGATAAAACCCTCGAAATCTTAAATATAAATTTTATTTCTATGCCAAATGGACTTTTAGAACCTCACTATAAATCTAGACCGTTAAAAGCTGGAAAACTAAAAACAGAAGCTCGTTTTAATTTTAAAGAAGTATCAAGATTTGAGATTTTGACAAATCAGCCAAGCAGAATAAAAGTAGTTTATCTAGCTCCAAATATTTCGGAAGAACATAAAAAGAAACTAAAATTGTTTTTTGAATTGTAAAGTTTCCCAAAAAGGGGAAAGAAGAGATACCGAAACAAGTTCGGCATGAATAAAATTATCCGTTTCTCTTTTTCATAATGTCGTCAGCAACATTTTTTGGAACTTCTTCATAATGATCAAATTCCATTGAGTATGTTGCTCTACCTTGAGTATTACTTCTAAGATCAGTTGAGTATCCGAACATTTCAGAAAGAGGTACAAAGGCATCAACAATTTTGTTTCCACCTCGGTCTCCCATATTATTTACTTGTCCTCGTCGTCTATTTAAGTCTCCGATTACATCACCCATATACTCTTCAGGAACTTCAACTTCAACTTTCATTAAAGGTTCAAGAATTGCAGGATTTGCTTTTCTAGCTCCCTCTTTGAATCCCATAGAAGCAGCAAGTTTAAATGCCATTTCAGAAGAATCAACATCGTGGTAAGAACCGAAAGTAAGAGTGATTTCAACATCTTCAATTGTATATCCAGCAAGAACACCATTTTGCATAGCTTCTTTGAAACCTTTTTCAACGGCAGGAATAAACTCTTTTGGAATTGCCCCACCTTTAATTTTGTTGTTGAAAGTGAATCCAGTTCCAGTATCACCAGGTTTCATTGTAAATACAACATGCCCATATTGACCTCGACCACCAGATTGTTTAGCATATTTGTATTCTTGCTCAACTTCTGATTTGATTGTTTCTCGGTATGCAACTTGTGGCTCACCAATATTTGCTTCAACTTTGAACTCTCTTAACATTCTATCTACAAGAATTTCAAGGTGTAGTTCTCCCATTCCTGAAATAATAGTTTGTCCAGATTCTTCATCAGATGTAACACGGAAAGATGGATCTTCTTGTGCAAGTTTTTGAAGTGCGATACCCATTTTCTCTTGGTCAGCTTTTGTTTTTGGTTCAACAGCAACAGAGATAACTGGATCAGGGAATTCCATTCTTTCAAGAATAACTTTATCTTTATCAGAACTTAAAGTATCTCCAGTTGTAGTATCTTTCAATCCAACAACAGCACCAATTTCACCTGCATGAAGTTCTTTAATCTCTTCTCGCTTGTTTGAGTGCATTTTGAGAATTCGACCAACTCTCTCTTTTTTGCCTTTTGTTGTGTTTATCGCATAAGAACCTGCATCAAGTTTCCCTCGATAGACTCGAATAAATGTAAGAGTTCCAACAAATGGATCAGTCATGATTTTGAAAGCAAGAGCTGCAAATTCACCTTCATCACTAGATTTTACAACTACTTCTTGTGTTTCATCGTCAGCTTTTGTTCCTTGAATATCTGCAACTTCAGTTGGAGATGGAAGATAAGCAATAACGGCATCAAGAAGAGTTTGAACACCTTTGTTTTTGAAAGCAGTTCCACAAGTCATAGGAATTGCTTGCATTTGAAGAGTAGCTCTTTTGATTCCAGCAACGATCTCATCTTCAGAAATATCTTCACCTTCAAGAAATTTTTCCATAATATCTTCGTTTCCGTCAGCTTCAGAGATACCTTCAATCATCTTTTCTCGATACTCTTCAGCTTTCTCTTGAAGATTTTCAGGAATAGCAACTGTGCTATAGTCTGAACCCATTTTTGCATCAGTATCCCAAACGATGGCTTTCATTGTTACTAAATCAATTACACCTTCAAATAGATCTTCTGCACCAATTGGAATTTGAATTGGAACAGGATTTGCTTTTAATTTTTCTCGAATTTGATCTTCAACATTAAAGAAATCCGCACCAGTTCTATCCATTTTATTAACAAAAACCATTCTAGGAACACCATATTTGTTAGCTTGTCTCCAAACAGTTTCAGATTGAGGCTGAACTCCACCAACAGCACAGAAAACAGCTACTGCACCGTCAAGAACTCTCATTGATCTCTCTACTTCAATTGTAAAATCAACGTGTCCTGGAGTGTCGATAATGTTGATCTGTTTCTCATTCCAGTAACAAGTTGTCGCAGCGGAAGTAATTGTGATACCTCGCTCTTGCTCTTGCTCCATCCAGTCCATTGTTGCAGCACCGTCATGAACCTCACCAATTTTATGAGATACACCTGTGTAAAAAAGAATTCGTTCTGTTGTTGTAGTTTTTCCAGCATCAATATGAGCAGCGATACCGATATTTCTAACTTCGCTTAAAGGGGTTTTTCTTGCCATTTAATTTTCCTAAAAATTTGTGTGTGGGGTGGGGAAGAACTCCCCGAAAATGTATGAAATTTTATTAAAAAAAAGTGTAGTTTCGATTACCATCGATAGTGAGCAAATGCTTTATTTGCTTCAGCCATTTTGTAGATGTCCTCTTTTTTCTTGAAAGCAGAACCTTTATCACTACTAGCATCGAGAAGCTCGTTTGCAAGTCTCTCTGCCATTGTTCTCTCGTTTCTTTTTCGAGAAGCATCAACCAACCATCTAAGTGATAAAGATAATTGTCTTTCAGGTCGAACCTCTACAGGAACTTGATAAGTAGCTCCACCAACTCGTCGGCTTCGTACTTCAAGAACTGGTTTTACATTTTCGATAGCATCGTTGAAAATCTCGATACCTCTTTTATCACCATCAAATTTCTTTTCAGCAACTTGTAAAGCAGTATAAACGATTTTTTCAGCAACAGACTTTTTTCCGTCTAACATAATTTTATTGATCATTTTACTAACAATAACACTGTTGTAAAGTGGATCAGCCATAACCTCTCTTACAGGGGCTTTTCTTCTTCTCATAGATTTAAATCCTCTTCAATATTTCTATTTAGAAAAGTCTAAAATTTACTCAAGCTATTAACTTGCGGATTTTAGAAATTTACTTTTTAGGTTTTTTTGTTCCGTATTTAGAACGAGCAACAGTTCTGTTTGCAACACCGGCAGTATCTAAAGCACCTCGAACGATGTGATACTTAACCCCAGGTAAATCTTTTACCCGTCCACCTCTAACTAAAACGATAGAGTGTTCTTGGAGATTGTGTCCCTCACCACCGATATACGAAATAACTTCGATACCTGTTGTTAATCTAACTTTTGCAACTTTTCTTAAAGCCGAGTTAGGTTTTTTAGGAGTTGTCGTATAAACTCTTGTGCATACACCTCTTCTTTGAGGAGAGTTTTTGAGAGCTGGTGATTTTGATTTCTTAATCACCTTTTTTCTCTCGTTTCTAACGAGCTGATTAATGGTTGGCATTCTTTACCTCGAAAAAATTTGTGAAGAGGCATTATAGCATATAATTAAAGATTTTTTTAATCAATATTATAAAATTTAAAACTAATTTTCTTGTTAAAATTTTGAGAAAGATAAAAATTGAAAAAACCAGAACTTCTTTCTCCAGCAGGAAATTTAGAAAAATTAAAAATTGCAATTGATTACGGTGCTGATGCTGTTTATGGCGGGGTGAGTCATTTTTCACTCCGAATTCGTTCAGGAAAAGAGTTTGATTTAGATTCTTTTCAGCAGGGAATCCAATATGCACATGATCGAAATCGAAAAGTTTATGTAACGATTAACGGATTTCCATTCAATTCACAAATCGATTTACTAAAAAATCACATTGCACAAATGCGGGATTTAAAGCCTGATGCATTTATTATTTCCACTCCAGGAGTTTTAAAAATAGCAAAAGAGATCGCTCCAAATATGCCCCTTCACCTCTCAACTCAAGCAAATGTTTTAAATTATCTCGATGCACAATTTTATTACGATTTGGGAGTTGAACGAATTATCGCAGCAAGAGAAATATCTTTACGAGATTTGGAGGGAATTAAAAAAGAAGTTCCGCAATTGGAATTGGAGATTTTTATTCACGGTTCGATGTGTTTTGCTTACAGCGGTCGATGTCTGATTAGTTCTTTGCAAAGTGGTCGAGTTCCAAATCGAGGTAGTTGTGCGAATGATTGTCGTTTTCCATATACACTTTATGCGGAAAATGAAGAGACGGGAACTCTTTTTAAATTGGAAGAACAACCAGAAGTTGGAACTTACATTATGAATTCCAAAGATTTAAATCTTTCGAGACATATCGAGGAGATTATGAAATATGACCTCATCGACTCATTGAAAATTGAAGGTCGAACAAAAAGTTCCTACTATTCTGCAATCACAACAAATACTTATCGAAATGCAATTGATGACACAATGAACGGAAAATTTGAGTCTGAAAAATATTGGGATGAACTCCAAACGACTCAAAATCGTGGTTTCACTGATGCCTATTTAATTCACAAGCCATTCCAAAAAAATGATACGGAAAGCAAAAACGATTTTATGATGATGGGAACTCACCAAGTTTCTGGCATTATTTTAAAAGCTGGTTTTTTCCAATGCCGATACACAACAAAGCCAAATCAGGAAATTGAAATTCTTCTACCAAAAGATCAAAAAATCGATGAGGTCGAAAATGAAATCGGTAAAATTTGGTTCGACTCCGAAAAAAATATGTTCAAAATGATACTTTTCAAAATTCTTACTGAAGAAAAAGTGGAACTTGAAAGTGTTCATAGCGGAAACCCAAACCCAATTCATCTCCCAACTAATTTACCAATTTACTCATTTTTAAGAGTCAAGCTGTGATTTCTGCTCGAGAAATTGAAAAAAAACTACAAAAAAGATTTGACGGCGGATTTAAATCTCTTTCAGATATTCCGCACCCAAGTCTTTTAAAAGATTCTGATATTGCTTCGGAAAGAATTGCCAAAGCGATTTTTGGAAAAGAGAAAATAGTAGTTATTGGAGATTACGATGTTGATGGAGTTGTATCTTCTGCAATTGCACATCTCTTTTTTCGGGAAATAAATTTTCCCGTGGAAATTGTGATTCCAAATCGATTTTCTGACGGTTACGGAGTTTCACCTGAACTTTTGGAAAAAGTAGATGCTGATTTGGTAATTACAGTTGATAATGGAATTCATGCTTTTCGTTCTGCCCAAATTTTGAAAGAGCGAGGGACAGATTTTATAATTACAGATCATCACAATCCATCAGATAAATTGCCTGATGCTCTTGCAATTGTAAATCCAAAAAGAGAAGATTGCCCCTATCCGTATAAAGAGATTTGCGGAGCTGAAGTGATTTGGCTTTTGCTCGGTGAAGTGAAACGGGTTTTAGGTGTAAATGTGGATATGGGAAAATTTTTGCACCTCATCGCGATTGCAACAGTTGCTGATGTCATGCCAATTACAAATTTGAATCACTCAATTGTCAAAAATGGATTAAAAATTCTTTCAAAAAGTAATGAGCCATTTGTTCAAGTTTTTCGGAAATTTGCAAAAAATGGAGTTTTCACTTCTGAAGATATTGCATTTCAGATTTCACCAAGATTAAATGCAAGTGGTCGAATGCTTGATGCGACTCTCTCTTTCCAATTTCTAATTTCTGAAAATCTAGCCGAAGCAAATGAACTTTTTTTTCAAATTGATGAATTAAATAGTCGGCGAAAAGAGATTGAAAAAGAGATGTTCGATGAGGTCTCGAAAAATATTGATTTGTCAAATGAGATTTTGATGTATTCCAGTAAAAATATGCACGAGGGAATCGTTGGAATTGTTGCGAGTCGAATTGTGGAAACTTTTCAAAAACCAACTATTCTGTTTTCAGAAAGAGACGGAATTATCAAAGGGAGTGCAAGAAGTTTAGGAAATATTGATATTTTTGAGATTTTGAAAGACTCAAACCACCTATTTTTAAAATGGGGTGGTCATAAAATGGTTGGCGGACTCTCTTTGGAATTGGATAATTTACAAACTTTTCAACAACGGGCAAATAGTTTGATGCAAAAATATGCTGACACTGATTTTGAAAATAGTGATGAGACTTTTGGCAAAATTGATTTGAAAAATTTGAATCTGAATTTGTTGCAAACGATAGATAAATTTCAGCCGTTTGGAGAACAGAACCGAAAACCAAATTTTGAATTACACAATGTTTTTATAAAAGACAAAATCTCCATTGGAAAAGAGAAGGATTATCAAAAACTCACTCTACAAAATGGCGATGAGGTCATAAAGATTCTAGTTTTTAGAAAAAGTCGTAATTTTGAAATCGGTGAAAATATCTCAATTATTTTTGAACCAACAATTAATGAATTTAGAGGAAAAACATCAATTGAAGGTTTTTTTGTAAAAGAGATTTAAAAGGAAAAGTAATTTGGTGAAAAAAGAGAATTTTAGAAAAACTAGGTTTTAAATCTGGGACTGACCTAATAGCTCCTAGTAAAAGTTTTTGTTATAGAAAAAATGTGATAATCTGAAATCTAACCATCTTTTGTATAGCTTATATTTCTTTATTGTATTCATGGGTAGAATTATAACAAGTTAGTCAGTACCAATAACTCTTTCGTATTCAGTATTTCAAATAAGACTCTACAACTTCACTATTGTTTTCACTTTTAAGTTAAGATTCGGACAAAAAGGATTCTTGTGATTAAGATTGGTTTATTTGGTGGTTCAGGTAGAGTTGGACAAAGATTAATTCACCTTATTAGTGAAGCAGAAGATTTAAAATGTAGTGCGGTTTTTGTGCAAAATATGGGTGATATTTCAATTGATGGAATTTTAGAAACAACAGATGTTTCTGAATTTTTAGGTGCTGTTGATTTAGTTATCGATTTTTCATTACCAGAAGCAACAGAAATTTTGCTTGAGGGTTTAATTAAAAATCCAAAGCCGACAGTTTGCGGAACAACAGGATTAAATCAGCATCAGCAAAATTTAATGGTGGAAGCTTCTCAAACTTCACAGATTCTCTATGCGACAAACATGTCTCTTGGTGTTGCAATTTTAAATAAAGTTGTGCGGGAAGTTTCAAATTCTCTCCGTGATTTTGATGCGGAAATTGTTGAAATGCACCACCGATTTAAAAAAGATGCACCATCAGGAACAGCTTTAACTCTTGCGGAAAATGTGGCGAAAGGTCGTGATTTAGACTTGAATTCGGTTCGAGTTAGTGGTCGAGATGGAAATATTGGAGAAAGAACAAAAGATGAAATCTCCGTTATGGCACTTCGAGGCGGGGATATTGTTGGTCGGCACACAGTCGGTTTTTATAACGACGGTGAGTTTTTAGAATTTAATCACACGGCAACAAGTCGGGATACTTTTGCAAAAGGTGCAATTCGTGCGGGTCGTTGGCTGTTGAATAAAGAAAACGGTCTTTATAATATTGCGAGTATTTTTGAATAATGAACAGATTTGGAGAAAGATTTTCCTTTACAACTTTTGGTGAGTCTCACGGAATTGGAGTAGGGGTTGTTGTTGATGGAGTTCCTGCTGGTTTAGAACTGAATGAAGAGATTATTCAAAAAGATTTAGATCGTCGGAAACCAGGTGGGCAATATGCTACAAGTCGAAAAGAGAGCGATGAGGTCGAGATTTTAAGCGGTGTTTTTGAAGGAAAAACAACAGGCACACCAATTGGAATGCTAATCAGAAACAAAAATCAGAAAAGCAAAGATTACTCAAATGTGAAAGACCTTTTCCGACCGGGACATGCAGATTTTACATATTTTCACAAATACGAAAATCGAGACTATCGAGGTGGCGGTAGAAGTTCCGCACGAGAAACAGCAAGTCGAGTTATGGCTGGAGCAGTTGCAGGTGAAATTCTGAAACAGTTTGGAATTGAAGTTTGTAGCGGAGTATCTTTTGTTGGCGGAGTTGGTAGCGACGAATATGATTTTGAGTTTGCAAAAAAGAGCGAAATATATTCACTTTCACCAGAGTTTGAAGAGGAGCAAAAACAGACCATTTTATCAGTGAGAGAACACCATGACTCACTTGGTGGAACTGCTGTTGTCAAAATCAAAAATTCACCAATTGGACTTGGCGAACCAATCTATTACAAACTAGATGCAAAATTTGCCGATGCGATGTTGAGTATTAATGGGACAAAAGGTGTTGAAATTGGTCTTGGTGCAGAAGCTACAAAAAAACAGGGTAGCGAAAACAATGACGAAATAAATGAGAATGGATTCCAAAGTAATAATTCTGGTGGAATTCTTGGCGGAATTAGTAACGGAGATGATATTGACATCAAAATTCATTTCAAACCGACACCATCAATTTTTAAAACTCAAGATACAATTGATATTCATGGAGACCCACAAAAAATGAATTTAAAGGGACGACACGATCCTGCGATTGTAACTCGGGGTTCAGTTGTTGCAGAGGCGATGGCAAAAATTGTTCTTGTTGATATGCTACTTCTAAACATGGGAAGAAAAATGAGCGACTTTGTCAAATATTATCGATGAGGTGCATTGTTTGCGAAAGATTTTCGTGGAGTCTAATTTGTAAAAATTGCCAACAAACTCTTTTGCAACCCTCAATTTTTCGGCGAGACCTTGAGGGTCTTCCCGTTATCAGTTTTTATCAATATGAAGATATTTCGGATTTGATCTTGACAAAAAACTCATATTTAGGTTTTTATGTTTTTCAAATTCTTGCAAAAAACTCTTTTAGAAAATTCTCGCAAAATTTTCAATATCCGCAAAAAATTCACTCAATTGGAATTGATGAACGAACTAAAAATCGCGGATATTCTCAAACTGCAATTCTCTCAAAATCGCTAAAAAGCGACCTCATCGTTCCAAAATATAACACTTTAGTTTCAAATTCAGATGTCAAATATTTGGGAAAGAGTTCTGCTTTTCGTCGAAAAAACAAGAGGGATTTTCAATTCAAAAGAGAGAAGTTGAGATATAAAAAAGTGATTCTTGTTGATGATGTAATCACAACGGGAACAACCCTCCGTGAAGCAAAAAAAGTGATTTCCAAAAAAGGATTTCAGCCTATTCTGGCTCTAACTCTGGCGACAACAGAAAAACCGAAATAACTTTTCATGCTAGTATTCTCCGAAAAGATTTTTGATGAAATATTGGCAACTACTTGAAATATCAGAATATATAAAAGAGTTTTCTGAGATTCGTACAATTTTCCGAATCGATTATCAAACTTTACAAATTGAGTTTGACAAAGGTGAAAAAATTCGTTTTAATATGAGGCGGGGTGAAAGTTTCATCTACAAAAGTAGCGATGAGGTTCGGAGTGAAAAGATATTTTCTCCGTTTGATACTCAACTCTCTTCTCGATTCCAAAAATCAAAAATTGATAAAATTGAAATTTTAAACGGCGATAAAATCCTAAAAATTTCGGTCTCAATTTCCAATAAATATAAAAAATTAGAGTCAAGCTTACAACTAGAATTTACAGGAAAACATACAAATATAATTTTATTAGATTCTGAAAATAGAGTTTTGGAAGCACTTCACCATATTAGTGAATTTAAATCTGTTCGACCCGTCAAAGTTGGTGAATTTTTAGGAATTCCACCAAAACCAAATTTTGAGTTTAAAACTGGTGAGAAATTAGAAAATGTCGAAGATTTTTTAAAGAGCGAATGGCGAAATTACATCTCTAAAAAGTTAGAAAAAAGCAAGAAACGAGAAATCTTAAAAGTAGAGAAAAAAATTGACAAATTGAAAAAAAGCTTTGAAGTTGTTAGAAATTCTGAAATATTTTTTGAAAAAGCAGACAGATTTTCTGAAAATGCTCAAATTCTTCTTGCAAATCTCTATTCACTTCCAAAATATGGAGATTTTGAAACTTATGATTTTTCTGGAAATTTGCGAAAAATTGAGAGACCAAAAGAGGCTCGAGATAACAATCACATGATTCAAATTTTCTTTGATAAATCAAAAAAGTTTCGTAAAAAAGGTGAAAATTCAGAAATTGAACGAACGAACCTCATCGAAAAGATTGACTTTTTAGAGCGAATGACTAAAAATATTAGAAATAGTTCTTCACTTTCTGAATTAGATATTCTCTCAAATCGTGGAAAAGATAGACGAGAAAAGCGACAAAAAAATGAGCTGTATGAAGTTTTTTGGATTGAGGGTTATAAAATTTTGCTTGGAAAAAGCGAACGGGGAAATGAGGCACTTTTGAAAGATGCAAAGAGTCGAGATATTTGGTTGCACATGAAAGATATTCCATCGGCACACACTTTAATTGTTACAGATAAACAGAGTATTCCTGAAAATGTAATTTTTGAAGCGGGAAAACTTTGTCTGAAATTTTCTGTAAAAGAGAGCGGAAAATATCTAATTGATTACACAAAACGGCGAAATGTTCGGATTCAAAGTGGTGCAAATGTTCTCTACACAGATTACAAAACTATTGAAGTTGAAATTTAAAAATACCGATTAATTTAAATTATAGGAGAATTAGATGAATTTTTATGGTGTTATTATTGGTTCGGAAATTTTGAATGCTCGTCGTGAAGATAGCCACTTCTCATTTTTGAGAGACCAATTAAAAGAGAGAGGTTTTAAACTAGCAGGAGTTTTTACAATTGAAGACAATCCAAATTTGATGAAAGGTATCTACGAATTTATAAAAAGTGTGCCAAATTCTGTCATGTTCTCTTTTGGAGGAATTGGTGCTACTCCAGATGATTACACAAGAAAAGTTTCTGCGGAAGTTTTCCGAAATGGCGAAATGGAGTTTCAAAAAGAGTTTGAGAAAAAAATTCGAGATCGATTTGGAAACGAGTTGATTGAACGAAGAATCCAGATGAGTTACTTGCCAAAAGATAGCGGAGTTTTAAAAAATAATCCCGTTAATGGAATGTACGGTTACTATTTAGATGATAGGTTTTTCTTTGTTCCAGGATTTCCTGAAATGGCTCATCCAATGATTACAGAGGCATTTGACAAGTTTTATCCAAATTCCCAAAAGAAGATTTTCAAAAAGAACCTCATCGCACAGACATCAGAGGCAAATTTAATTGGATGGATGGAGAGTTTGAGTCCAGAAATTACACTATCTTGTTTGCCGAAACTTGATAAAGATGAGAGTGGTAAAATTTTTCCAAGTGCTGAAATTGAGATCACTTCTGAAAATAGCGAGATTTTAGAAATTGAATTTAAAAAATTGCAAAAAGTTTTAAATGAGTTGGGACTTTGACGAAAGAGCAATTCAGACAAAAAGGGAGAGAGAGAATTTCAAATCGGGAACGGAGAGTTCTCTCTCGAAAAATTGAAAAAGAGCTAAATAGAGTAATTTATAGAAATCAGAATCGGAATATTCTATTCTATTCACCTCTGAAAAATGAAGTTGATATTTCCAACTCTCTCAAATTTTGGAACAAGCGACGAAATGTTTTTTTACCAAAAATTGGGGGTGAGACTTTTTCAGCAATTCCGTTTCGGGTTCCACTTAAAAAATCAAAATTTGGGACTTTTGAACCAAGTGGAAAAAGCAAAATGCGAAATTTAGATATTGCGATTGTTCCAATTCTTGGAATTGATTCCACTTTTCGGAGAGTCGGTTTTGGAAAAGGAATGTATGATCGATTTTTTCCAAAATTAAGAAAAATACCTTTTACTATTTTTGTTCAGAATCGATTGAATTTTTCAAAAAAAGTTTTGACTGAGAAACATGATATTTTTTGTGATGTTGTTCTCTTTGGAAAAAGTGAGACAAACGACCGATTTTATTTAAAAAGGTAGAAAAATGGCAAATGTTTCACCTCTTGGAAATCAGATTTTTATAAATCAGAATATGCATATTGCGAGTAATAAAGTTGCAAACCATCTCTCTCGGCTCACTGCTCAAGATGTTATGAATTCTGAAAGTTACGAAGAGAATTGCAAACGACTTACAGATACTCGAGACCCTGAAAAAGTTAATGAGATTGATGAAAATCTAATTGAAGATGCTGTTTATAGTGTTAAGAAAAAGTATAAGCGACAAGAGGGTGAAAAAGGGGAGGACGATGAGGTCGAAAAAGAGAAAAAACACCTCATCGATGAGAAACGAAAGAAGATCGATATTACAATTTAAATTGCGAAAGTTCCTCTTTTAATTTTGTTGAGCTTTCAAACATTAATGCGGAGGCATCTTCAATTTCTCTACTAATATTCCTGTTTTCTCTTGACTGTTTTGTGATTTTTCCAAATTGAGTCAAAAGAGTTTTGCTAATTTCAAAAACATCATCAATTCTTTTTACTCCCAAATCAACATTTCTAATCGCTTTTGCCAATTCATCTTGTAGGTGAGTTGAATCTGAAATTAGATCTGTTGAATTTTTAGAGACTTCCATCATCTCTTCAGATGTACTTTTTATTGATCCTGAAATTTCATCTATGACTTTTGTAATTTTATCAACACTGTTATCTACATTTTTAAGACTAACAAATGTATCATCAGATAAATCTTGAACCTGTTCCGCAACAACTTGAAAACCTTTACCGTAACTTCCTGCTCGACTCGCCTCAATTGCTGCATTAATTGCAAGAAGATTTGTCTGATCTGAAATTTGCGAAATTTTCTCAGTAGCATTTCTAACCGAAACAGTCATTTTTATTAGACCTTCTATATCTGTTGTGATGTAACTCTGCTTGTCATTGTTTGTAACAATCATTTTTACCTCTTTTCTTAGATTCATAATAAAATCTTCGAGTGTTGATACTGTTAAGTGGAGTGCTTTGCTGTTATCTTCAATCAAGAGTCTTGTGTAAGATAAATTTTGTTCAATATCACTCATATATTTATCAACAATTCTAACTCCCTCTTCCTGTTTTTCAACATTCTCCTTGAGAATATTTCCAATTTTTTGAAGATGTTCAACTTCTTTAATTGATGTTTCAGAACCACTAATCGCATCTCGAATAATCTCTTTGAAAGAGGATAGGAGAATATTTACAGATTGTGAAATTTCATTAAGTTCTATAATTTTACTGCTCTCTATATCTTCATGAAAATTTCTCTCTTCTGCGATAAATTTGATCTCATCTTTCATTTTATAAACAGTACCTAGAATATTTTGAATCATAAAAAACATTGCAAAGAAAAACAGAATTAGAAAAACTACAAAAATTGAAATATAAGTGTAAAGTTCGTTGTAAGAATTCTCTTTTAACTCATTTAGTTTTTTTATAGAGATTTCTGAGAGTTCATCATCAATTAATTTCAAAATATTGATTTTTTTTGTAATTGTTCCAAACCAGATAACAGAATCAGTTGAAAAATCTCCAGCCAATGCTTTTATTCTCATTTTTAAAACTTGTCGAACTGGTTCAGCTTTCATTTCAGTTGTATACATTCTCTTAATTTTATCATTGACTGAGGAGAGAAAAGCATCCATATAGCTATCTTGTTCAGCAATTAGGCGAACCTCTTTTTGAAACATTCCTTCACCAAAACCACCTCGTGCAAATGTATTTGATAAAACAGCCCTTTCAACACCAGCTCGTTCTTTACTTTTTAAGAAATTTGCATATGCTGTTTGGAGAATTGCTAAATCTTCATTTGGGCTAATCTTTCCATTTAGCGGAACAATATTTAAAAGTTTTGCATTTAGTGATGTATAGTAATGCAACTCTTCTCTGACTGTGATTTTTAAGTTTGTAACTTTTGTTCTTATATTTTCAAGCTCTTCAAGTTGTTTGTAAATTAAATTAATACTCTCTTTTAACTCTTCTGGATAGTCTGAAAAATTGAAATTAGAGACAAATTCTTCAAGAGCCAATCTTTTCTCATTTGTTAAGAGTCTTTGACTTGGCAGTTTAGATACAAACTTTGTCCCTTTTGAACCTAAATATCCTGCACTCATTCCTCGCTCTTTTTGAGTTTCATGAACAAATCTTGAGATATGTGAAGAGAGAATTACAAGCTCTTTGGTTTTATCTAGTTTTTCGTTTTCTTTTAAGAGTCCACCAATTTCTAAGAAGATAAGTATTGTACTAAATAATAATGCAAATAAGAAAACAGCGAAAAGTCTGCCTTTTAATGAATTTATCATCTAAATCCTTTTAAATAAAGTTAGAGATTGATTATAAGATAATTAAAAGTTTTAAAGCTTAAAAAATCAATTTTTTAAGTTAGGAATTTTTTCTAAGAGTTATGAAAGCAAAAAAACATATAATTTTGCGAAATATTAAAAAAAGGAACAGAATGCCTAAGATTAATAGATATGTTGATATTGATCAAGTTGAGCGAGAAGCTCGAAAAGATTACATTGATAGACACTCTCCGTTTGTTACTGTTTCTGGTGAAGCAAAAAAAGGTGAAAAGTTAGCTGTTACTGTAAAAGTTGGAAATGAGTATTCTCATCCAGATGATTTTGATCACTTTATTTCAAATGTTTCTCTTTTTAATGGTGAGACTCTTCTTGCTAGAGCTGACTTTGTTCCTGGAACTCTTGGAAATGAAAAAAGTCAAGTTGAAGTTACTTTCAACATCATTCCAACAACAAAGAAATTAAAACTTGTAGCTCAAAGCTACTGTACAAAACATGGTGTTTGGGAATCTGATCCAGTAGCTTGTGAAGTTGCTGAATAGTTGAAAAACTTAAAACATCTCCCCAAAAATGTCGGAATTTTTTCCGACAAAAATCAATTAAATTTTTTCAGATATTTCTCTTCTACTAGAAGTTCAATGACATTTCTAAAAACAGGAACAGCTGATTGTGAAGCAAAGTGATTTCTTTGTGGCTGAACAACTGTAACTCCAATTGTGTATCTTTTCTCTTTGTCATTTGCAAAACCAAAAAATGACGAGTGATACTCTCTAATATAGCTACCATTTTTTACAATGTGTGCTGTTCCAGTTTTTCCGCCGATTTCAAGTCCATCAATATCTGTTTTCTTTCCAGTTCCCTCTTTTACAGTTCGCACAAGAATATTTTTCATTTTCCGACTTGTTGAAACTGAAACAACCTGTTCACCGTCAGGATGTAAAGCTCTGTCTGGTGGGGACATATTTCCATTTGCATCTTTAAGATAGGCGACAATTTTCGGAGTAACAATTTTTCCATCATTGTTAAATACATTTGAGGCTTTTAACAGTTGAATAAAATTAACAGTAAAACCGTGACCAAAAGATGCAGTTGCTTTATAAGTTATGCTGTTTAACTGTTTTGGGGTATTCAAACTTCCGCTATTTTCTAGCGAGACTTCCGAACCACTCTCTTCACCAAAACCAAACTTTCTTAAACCCAAATTGAAATCTATACCATTTAAAGCTTCCGTTATTTTAATCATTCCAATATTGCTAGAGTGAATTACAATCTCTTCGGCAGGAACAATTCTCATTCGGTGTTCATCAGTAATTCTTTTTCGTCCAACTTTGTAACTACCATTTTCACAATCGATAGTTTGACCCCGCTTGATCATATTTTTGTCAAGAACAATTGAATAAACAATTGGTTTGAGAACTGAACCAGCTTCAAAAATATATTCTGATGCTTTTACTTGTAAAAAAGGAATCTCTTCAGGTTTTATGTTTCCTCCCCAAAAACGATTACTTGATGCCAAGACAAGCATTTTTCCTGTGCCACTCTCCATAACTCCGACAATAATCTCTTTCGCTTCTAGCTCTTTTTTATATTTATCAAGTGCTTTTTCAACTTTTCTTTGAATTGCCAAATTGATATTCAAGTGGATATCGTAACCATTTTGAACATTTTTCTCTTTGATTTTTGAATTTCGGATTATGTTTCCAACAATATCTTTATCTGCTGAAATAAATCCGTCGTCTTGCGGTCTTAAGAACTCTTCAAATCTCTTTTCAATCCCTTTCATTCCAACAACTTCTTTAAAGTATGAGTTTCTTTTATCTCTTGTATATCCTATAACTGGAGTTGCTGAATTTCCGTAGGGATAGTGCCTTTCTGATCCACTTGCTCGACCATTTAAGCCCTCAAAGTGATAATTTCCGCTTCTTGTTTTATAACCTTTCATAATTCCAAGATTTCTAAACTCATCACTCAGTTTTTCAAGATTGTGGAACTCTTTGAAAGTTAAACTTTGTGAAAGCATTACATAACTGTTCGAATTGGCATTTTCAATTTTTCTTAAGATGTCATCTTTCCGCAAACTCGTGTAAATTGAAATCATGTGTGCAAAAACCTCTCGATTTTCCCTTGGCAACTCATGATTTTTAAAACCGATTGAATATGTTTTTGTTGTGTATGCAACATGATACCCATCTGATGTAATAATTGAACCTCTTTTTGCTCTATCTTTTAAAGCTGTTGAAGTGCTTTGTTTCTCATCATACCCGCCAATTGCAAGAGAACCATAACGATAAGTAACTCCTAAAATAGCGAGGAGAAAAATCATATACAAAATAACTAAACTATTTGCTCTTTTCTTATTTTCTGACTTCATAATTTTCTGTTTAACTTTTTCTATAATTCTAACAGATTGTTATTATTTAAGAGAAACCGATAATTTAAATTTTCCAATCTTTTGAAAGTGTCTTTTTTAAAAGCAGAAAATCCTCTTTTCCAAGCTCTTTTTCTATCTTCTCCTCAACTCTATTTATAATTTTTTCTCGTTTTTCCAACATCTCAATTCCAAAAGGTGTCAATTTAACAATTTTTACTTTTCTGTTTTTTTCAGAATTAACAAGTTTGACAAATCCATCCTCTTTTAAAATATGAACACTTTTGTGAATTGTTTGACGACTCACACCAAGCTCTTTTGAGAGTTCTGAAATAGAGTAGTCTCCGTCATACTTTAACAGGGTGTAAATTCTTGTGCCTGTAACCATATTCCTATACTTTATCCCATCTGCTTCTGCTTCAGAGAGAGAGAGTTTCTCAACAATGTTAAATTTTTCTAATAAAAGATATTTAATATCATAATACATTATATTTCCTTGACATATTTTCTTTATTCTTGTATTATGTCAGTCTGATTGACAAATAAATTGTGGAATTCTCTACAAACCACAATCTAAAATTAAAGGGAAATTATGGCACATATAGATTTACCAGAATTTGAGGAGATGTCTCCAAAAATTCAAGAGTTAGCAAGACCAATTTTAGAAAGAAGCGGAGACCTTGGCGAAATTTTTAAGCTTTTAGCAATTCGTGAAGACATCTATTTTGCAACTGATGGAATGGTTCAAAATTACCTCATCAAAGAGACAGAACTTAGTTATGACATTAAAGAATCAATCGCTCTTCTTGTTTCAGTCGAAAACGGCTGTAAAATGTGTGTTGGAGTTCATAAAAGTATCGCAAAAATGCTTGGTGTTTCTGAAGAGAGAATTGAGCAAGTTCTTTCTGGTGTAGATAATATTGATGCTGAAGATAGAGAAAAAGAGCTTTTAAGATTTGCAATTCGATCTTCTAAAAAAGACAGCTATAAAATTCTCAAAGAAGATATTGACCATTTAAAAGATTTGGGATACAGCGAAACTCAAATTATTGAATGTGTTGCAATTGTGGGATATTTTAACTATATAAATACTATATCAAATGTTTTTGCTTTGGGAGAATAGTTTTAAAGTGGTGTCAAGAGAGAGATTTGAACTCTCGACCTCCGGCTTATGAGACCAGCGCTCTAACCAACTGAGCTACCTTGACTTTAAAATTAGTGGCGGAATTCTACACAAAAAAAAACTATTTGTCAAAAAATTGATTTGTCGGAATAAAATCCGACAAAAAATTAGCTTGAGTAGTAGTAGATAATCTTTGGTTCTGAAAAATTTGGCACATTATCGTAAGTAAAAACTGCATAGTATTTACTTCGGTCAAGCGAACCAAAGTTGTCATATGTAAAATTGTCTGTTCCACCATAAAGTTTCACTCCATCAGAAAAGTTTTTTGGTGGATGAAATGAATTCCGCACAACATAACAGCCAGAAAAATCTTCATCTTTTGGATTCTCCCAACTCAATTTAATCATTCCATTTTCAACAGAAGTAGATAAATTTGATACTGGTGAAATCGGTTTTTTTCGTCTCTCAATATATTTTAAAACAAGCTTTGGCTCGACCCAACTCATTCTCATTTTTTTTGTATCATCATTTGGAGAAGAAGCACGAATTATAATTTTTATATGACTCTCTTTTGAGTGAAATTCATCAAGTTTTTTTCTCAGATTGCTGTCAAAAATAAAAAACTTCTTGCTACCTTCACCAATGTCAAGGTTTGAGACTTCATAGCCGATAAAGTCGATTTTTTCTCTATGTAGAATTGAGTCGTAATCTTCGATATTTTCAATATCAACAAGCTCAAGATAAAAACGAATATCTTCACGATTTTGCATCGTGCCTCGTGCTTTTATCTCAACATGTGCCTCTGTAATAACAGTTGTTTCTGGATTTGGCAAACTCTCTGCAACATCAAATTCCACGAGTCCATAAATACGATCCCCGTTTCCATCAAAACCGACAGAAATTTTATTATCCTCAAAAGAGCTTCGCGAAATTGTCGAAGTTCTGTTTGGTTCAATTGCCATTTCATTTGACGGAATTTTATATTTTATATCCAAATATGGTCGGTATTCAAGTCCGCCACCAAATTGCCCATAACCAATGTCAAATTGCATCATTTGAGAATCTTCACCGAGTGGTAGAGTCTTTGGACCTTCCAATTTAAAAACAACTTTTCCTTTTGAAAGTGCTTTTTGAAAAATTTTCGATTCTAAATATGAGAAATCCCAACTATTCCAAATTCCTTGAGTTAGATTTTCAGATTTCAGAGCATCACCAACGACAGCAAGAGTTTCAGCTTTTTCAACCTCATCGAAATTGTAAATATCCGTAATTGTGTCAATATTCAAAAGTGAAATATTCCACTCACCATATTTTTCAATTTTTGCACCAACTCTGTTCATCGGATATAGGAAAAGTGAAGCAGAAACAACCTTTGCATTTTCAGGGAGAGCCTGAACTGAAAAAGAGAGAAGTGAAATTGAAACACCCTTGTTCTGATTTACCCCAACAAAAAGTGAATTCAAACCAAAATGCTTCTGATTATCTTCAGATTTTTGAGAGATGTATCCAATTTCATTTTTAATCGGAAAGAGTTTTTTTGAGAATTCATCATTTTGTAAAAGTGTAGTTACTCGAACAACTGGAGCAAATGGAGATTTGATTTTTGTTTTCAAATTCACAACCCTAATTGTGTAAAAGTAGAGTGTTCCGCTCTCCAATTGCACATCTGTAAAAGTTGTAACTTTTGTCATTCCAATTCTTGTACTCTCTTCACAAGCCTCTTTGTCTCGACGATTTCTGTAAATCTCAAAATATATGTCATCTCGAACTTCATAATTCCAAGAAAATGTAATCTCTTTAGATTCCACTTTTGCAATTGAAAAATTATCTACTCGTTTTGGTGCAAGTTTTGAATAATTTATTGTCTCAGAAAATGCTTTTAAGAGTGCAGGAATATTCTCATTGATACTTTCAGTCATGCTTTTCGCATAGTCTGGAATATTTTTTGTTCCAACCTCCACAACTGTTGCGAGAATTCCTCGACTGTAATAAAACTCACGACCGCTACCTGAAATAAGATGAGTAGGTGGTTTTCCTCTGTGAATTCCATATGTTCGTCCAGAAACTTTTTTGATTTCATGATTCATGTTTGCACAGAGAATATTTAAATCTGAACCATCGATTTCCGCTTCGTGTCGGAATTTATGAGCAGGAAAAAAGACATTTCCTTGAGAGTGATAATCCAGAGCAATTGTAATATTTTGGTGAGATTCCACAAAATCACGAATAGCACTTGTTTCAGGTTCAGAAAAAGCCTCTTCTCCACCGTAAATATTTGAGCTTTTGTCTTTTGTTTTTGTGAAACCGATTCCAAAGTTTCGATTTAAATCAACTCCATAACTTCCGTCAGAGTTTTTTCGCCGATTTTTTCTCCAAAATGAGAAGTGCTTTCGCGAATATTCAAAACCGTCTGGATTTAGAGTTGGAACAATGTAGAGAGCAGAATTTTGCAAACTCTTTTCTAATCGCGGATCAAACTGGTAATTTTGCAAAATATAATCCACAAATTTTATAGAGAGTTCATTTCCAATCCACTCTCTTGCATGAATTGTTCCTGTATAAAGTAAAGCTGGTTTTGTATCCGCAGTTGCAACATCAAGAGAGAGCGTCGCAAGAATTATGTCTCTATTTTCGTGAGTTTTCCCAATAACTGAAACAGAAAGAAGATTTGGAAACTCCTCCGCTTTTTGTCGAAAAAACTGGAGTGTTTCATCATATGAATAGTATTGTCTTTTCAAAAAAACACCTCTTTTTTAATTAATTGTGAATGTTATCACTTAAAAATTGCAAATAGAATCGGTCAAATATCCAGAAAATTGGTGGATTTGAAAACATATTTTTTCACCGTTTTTAGAAAGTTCAATTTCAACAATATCTTTTAAAATATGTTTGTATGGATGAGGTTCTTCAGATTTTGCAAATGCACTCAAAGTAATTCCATTGCTTGTTGGAAAAAGATACGGTCGACCAAATTCATCAAAAAATAGGTTTAATTTGTTTTCAAAAATTTTTGGATTTGTCCCATATTTAAAGCGGACTTTCTCAATTCCATATTCAAGAGATAAATTCATAGAAGTTTCTGTTAAATTTTCAATTTTATATTTTGCACCAGTCGAACTATTTTTAAAAAGTTCTGTCCAAAGTCCATTCAAGTATTTTTGGCTATGCGGATCAATCGCGACTTCATCGGCTTTTATATCGAAATTAAATCTAGTTCTTGTGGGAGTGTCGGAATAAATTGAGTAATAGAGAAGTTTTTTGTTGTAAATCGTGCTAGTTTCACTTGTTGAAGCTAGTTGAATTTGCCAATAACTTTTAAACGGAAATTTTTGTCGCAACTCACTTTCAGTTTGTAAAGCAACTTTTTCATCAACCATCGCCAAATGTTGTGTGTAGCGAATGTGTCGCATAAATTGAGTTTTTGCAACTTCTATTCCTTTTTTATCATCTATTTTAAGAAAAAAAGTCGCAAAAATTGAGACTATCAGAATTACAAAAACTAATTCAAGAAGCGAAAAAGATTTTCTACAATTCACCTTTTATCATTGCTTCTATTTCGTCAAGCTCTTTTTTTTCTGCTGGAGTTTCTGGTTTTTGTGGTAATGGTTTTGAAACAACACTTGTTTCACTTTGACTACTTGCTTTTATAGAATAGTCGTGAATTTTTTCAACTTTTGGTTCTTCTTTTTTCACTTCTTCAGTTTTTTGTGGCTCTGGATTTTCACCCATAAATTCTGCCAAACAACCAGAAAATAGGAAAAACGGTAAAATTAAAAAAGTTTTCTTTAGCATTTCAAATTCCCTTTTTTAAAATTCTAACAGAGAAAACCATAATTTAAAAAGATGATTATCGTTTGTCGATTCTCTTAATCTACCATAGTTTAAGGAAAAATTTTGAAAAAATTGTTTGTTTATCTCTTTTTGACACTCTCACTTTTTAGTAATGAGCTTGTTGAAATCTATCTTCCAGATGGCGAATGGAAACTTATTGGTGTTCCAGGTCCATTTTATGAGGGTTCTAGTTCTGCTGATACTTTTAGTAGCACCGATTGGTATGAAGCAAAAGATTTAAATGCAGGTGATACTTATATTGCTCTTACTGATACCGCAGGAACTGTCTCTATTTGTGATGAAGATTCTGATGTTCTCTGTTTCTCTTTGGAGGATTCAAATTATGAAGTGATTTTTGCCTCTGAGGTTGATAATGATAATATTGATACCTATATTCCTCGCCGAGAAATGTTTGTTTCGTTCGATGGTGGAGTAGATATGAATATTTCCTATCAAGCAGATTTAGAGGGGAATCCATTTGAGATAAAACTTTTTTCGTCCGCATCAAGCTATGAATTTTATGAGGGAGTTTTAAACTCTTCTTACGGATACTCAAATCCTGCATATTTAACAGTTAAAACAGGAACAAGTTCGACTTACACAATGGATTTGAGAAACGACAGTATTATTGATTGGAATTTATCAAACAATCCAGGGAAAAGAGGTCAAGAGGGCGAACTTTCAGATTACGAAGAGGCGAATGATCGAGATGCAATTGACTTGAGTCGAGACGAATATTTACAACTCTATTGGCTAAATTCAGTTGGTGGATATTGGGAAATTTTCAATTCTGGATATTCTGATACTTACAACGATTTTACAGAAATTGAGAGCGGAAAAGGGTATTGGGCAAGAACAAATAATGCGATAAATGGTGAAACGGGATTAATTCTTGGCGACGGAAATATTAGTAGCTCAACTTACAATAGCAGATTGGCAGAAGGTTGGAATTTGCTCTCATTTCCAAATGGCAAAATTAGAGAGTCTGCAACTGGCTTAATAGTTTCAACAACAACAAATATCGCAACAAATAAGACATTTACAATCACTGATGAATTTGGAACAGAAAGTATTGAAATCGAAATGCTTCAGATTGACTCAACAAATGAAATAGTTGTTGCAATAAATTCCCAAATTGCAGGTGCTATTGAAGATGGAAATCTTTCAGAAGATTTTAATATTCGTGCTTTTGCATTAAATGATTCAACCAACTCAAATGCTAAATTTATGCTTCTTTCAGATAAAAGATTTAGGCTTTATGACTCAACTGATAATGTTATTGATGAGGTCAATACGACTGGAGAACAAAATCCATACAGTTTATATGATTATTCATATGACGGAATTTCTGATTTAGATGCAAACGGAACAATGTCAAGATATGGTGAATATATGCTACTTGTTGTTCCACCAAACGACGGTGATGGTTTTCTGGAAGGAGTTGATGGAAAAGTTCAAGTAAATACAAATACAGCGATTGACATGAATGGATTAACGGAAATACCAGAGTTTGCAACTGCTATGGAAGCAGATGACGATATTGACCGAGCAATTCCTGTTGATTTGGATTTAGATGGAGATGTGGATTCCGTATTACTTGTGAATAAAGATGAACCGTTTTATATTCGAGATGCTACTTTTACAAAAATTTATCGAGTAGATGACACAGGACACAATGGAGCAACAATCTATTTTAATAATGGAATGGATGACGATAATTTTTCAAGTTTCTCTGTTGCAAATGGAGATAGTGCAGGAACAATTGCAACAACTTTTGCAGGTGAAAGTTTCGGCAGTATGATTGAAGACTCTAGTGGAGATTATATCTATCTTACAACAACAAACCCATCTTTAAAAAATTTCGATCTTTATGATTATGAATCTGATGATATTTTTACAAGAATAATTTCCATGAGTGATAACGAAGTTATAGGTGCAATCAAAGCTGTCTATTCAGTTTCAGAACTTGCAAAAGCTGATGTGAATAAAAGTGTTTATATCTCAAATATTACAACAAATAGTCCTAGCGGAAAATATGTTTCGGTTAAGATTGATGGAGAAGAGACTACTTTTACATCGGTTGGAACAGGTGCAGGAAATATATGTATTGAATTAGCTTCACAAATTAATGAATTGGATGTTCCAGTATATGCCGAATGTGATTCGACAAATACAGCTGATGATGATTCAAACCTAACCATAACAGGATATTTTACACAAGCAGGTATCAAATCAGATGGTGCCGCAGGTAATAAAATTGAATTAGATGGAGGTGGTGATACAACTTATGACTATTCACCAGATTTTGGAAGTGCGGGAATTGGCGGAAGCACTCAAAATACAAGCAACTATTTAACAAGTGATTTGCGATACCGAGCAATTTACACACCAGATTTTCCAACAGAGGAAACAAGCCTCTCATATATTCGAGAACATAACTACTCTGTGGCAAAAATGCTAACTGCGGTAAATAATGTAGATGGTTCAACAATTTCTTGGAAATTTATAGATTTAACAGCGGATGAAGATTATTGGTTTAGTAAAAATAATGGTTTTGATTTATTTGATATTGAGCAAGAGCGAGGATATTTTGCATTTTTAGATGAAAAAAATAGTTCGGAAATTGGAATCACATCCTCTCTCGATTTGGAATTTTCGCAACGATTTAATAATGACAATAATAATTCTGGATTTGCTAAAGCGGGTGAAGTCCTAAATTTGCCAAGTGGAACTTTAAAAGTTGAACTTTCTGGAGATGAAGGAAATCAAACTCGAGTTATTGCAACAATTCAGGGAACTGATTACAGAATGACACAAGGAACTTCATCCTATTCTCTTTCAATAGATTTAGAAAATATGCCAAATCTTTATCAGTGGGACTCAAATATTACAATTTCCGCTTACGACCTTGATGGCGATACAGGAACAGAGCAAGTCGAACTAAATTTATCAGCACCAGCGACACCAGTTTTTGGATTTTTTGAACATGGAAAAATTATATTTCTCGGAACGACCTCATCGGACTTAGAAGGCTTTCACATGTATAGCGGAGATATTGATGAACGGTATCCAACACCATCAAATATTGATGGAACAACTTATGTAAAAGATATAACTGTTTATACGGACTACAAAACAAGCGGTAGTGAATATTGTTATGATGAAGATGGTAGCGGTGCTGGTTGTGCTTCCGGCTACACTTATGGAATGGATTTATATGTTCGCAGTAACATTTATGGAAAAGAGAGTGAAGTTGGTGATTATGGTGTTACGGGAAATGCAAAAGTTTATGACTATGAATCTGACTCTGTTGGATATGTTGAAAATACGACCGATGATTTGGCAACTCTCTATTTCTTAACTTACAATATTTGCGAAGATGCCCCAGATTTTGATACAAATAATACAGGTTGGAAATTTGTCGCATACGATGGAAGTGGAACAGTTTCAAATATTCAGTTTCTCCCAGACTGGTATGCAATTTATAAAAATGCCTCAATTCTTGCTACAAATGATGATATTGAAACAGATCAAGCACCTCGACTTTATGATTCAGATTGCGAACCTGCTTCTTCTAATAGTGTAAAAGATAATGGTGTTGTTTTGATAGATACAGATTTGACTGATGAGACAAATATCTCAATTGCATATGAAGATATAACTTCTGCTTCAATTACACAAGCACATGCAAACCGATTAGGAAATGTTTATATTCAATACAAAGGTTTTGATGTTGCAAGAATACAGTATTCCGCATCTCATTATCTTTCGACATACAACGGTGGAGAAGAAAAAACAATTCTTTTTGATTTAAACAACACAATGATTTTTGCAACAACTTTTGATGATTTGAATAGTTCAAATATTTTTGATTTAGACGACTCCGCAATTCAACTAGAAAGCAACCAAAGTATTATGAAGGCATATTAGTGGTTTTTTACGATTCCAACTACAATTTTTTAAAAGTAGAGGAATCGCTTTTTAAAACTTTAAAATTTGATTCTGTAAATACGATGAGGTCGGAAATTGGAAATGACTTCTCAAATCTATTCTACAAATCAAAATTTCATATTCATAAATTTGAGAATATCTGTTGGCTTGAATTTCTTCTTCAAAATAGTGGAAAAGCGATTTTGCAATTTGGAGACGGAAATCTTTACAAAACAGATTTAAATGCGAAAAAATTAGAAAAGAATTTTGTAGTTCAAATTGGAGAAACTTTAGAATTTATTGAAATATCAAAAATTGATAAAAATGAGTTTGAGAAGTTTTTCCAAATTTTTAAAAATAGTGAAAATGAAATTCTTGAAAATTTAAATAAAAATGATTTCAGAAAAGTCCAGCAAAAAATTTTTGCATTAAAAAGATATTTTGTATTTTTTGATGTTCTTGAACTTAAAAATTATATCTATAAAATTGTTGATGAATTGGAAAAAGAGTCTCCAAATTTTAGAGAAATCACTTTTTGGTGGCTCGATTTTTCAGAAATAGCTGAAGACACAAATCAATCTTTTAAATCTCTCTAAGTAAAATTTAAGTAGAATGTGGGACTACAAATTTCTTCTGGGTGTTTTATTTGGATATATTAGAAAATCTTTTACGAGTTAGAGTTTTAGAAAATTCGCTTTTAGCAAAAAAATACGGTTTCAACGAAAAAGAGGTCGCCGTTTTCAAGTATTTAATAAAAAATTATATAATTGAAAATAGTGAGGGAGTTCAGATTGAGACAATTTTAAAAGAAGTTTTTCAAGTTACATCTTTAAGTAAAAAACTTGAAGAGATAGAAGTTTTACGAAATCTTTACATTCAAGACTACATTGATATTGGAAGTAGTGGACTTTTCAGTTTTGAACCCAATTTTAAAACTGAAAGAGAAAAACAGCCTATTCTTGAAATTTTAAATGGAAGTGCTTCACTTTCAAATAGATTTTTATTAATGCTTGAAGACAGAGAAAACGAAGAAACAAAAATTATTGACGAGCCTTATTCCGATAATTATGAATATCTTGTTGATAAATTTACAAAGTTGGAACTTTTTTTAAAAAGAGATGGTTTAAAAACTATTAGAGAACGAGCTTTTGAAATTGATAAAAAAATAGAGAGCCGAATCGCAAAAACTGAAATCAAATTTGGCTTAGAAAATATTCTTGAAAGATATAAAATCGATTTTGATGAAGAGATAATTATTTTGGCAATTCTTTCTGAAGAGTTCAAATATTTTCAAACAGAGCAAAAATTGAAAGAACTCCATAATTTAGCAGAGTTAATTAGCTTAACTCCTCTAGAAAAATTGAAAAATCAAAGCACAATTTTCAAAAGACTAGTAGAAGATTCTGAAATTTTCAAAATTGAGAAGCAAGTCGAATATGTTTATGAAGAGAAAGAGACAGGTGAAAAAGACACTGTCTATTACATTGGTCTTGCTAATGGGATTTTGGAAGAGATTAAAACAGGTAAAAAAGCTGAACCTGAAAATGAAGAAGAGAAAAAACGAACTCTTTTAAAAGATATAGTTGAAGAAGATGAGCAATTTGAACTTGTTGTTCCTGAAAAAGGTCTCGATGAGGTTACTCTTTCAAAAGATACTCGAAAAGTTTTGGATACGGTTGTTAAGCAACTTGATGAAAATGTGGTGAAAAGACTTCAAGAATGGGGAGTTCAAAAAGAGGGAAAAGGCATTAGTGCTAGAATTATTTTCCACGGAGTGCCAGGAACTGGAAAAACCTTAACAGCAACAGCATTAGCAAAAGAGCTTGGAAAAGAGCTACTTCATTTTGACTCATCAAAAATAGTTTCAATGTATGTTGGTGAAAGTGAAAAAAATGTTCGTGGAATTTTTGACTCATACAAAAATATTGTGGAAAAGACTGGACTTCAACCTGTTCTATTTTTAAATGAAGCGGATCAATTTTTAACAGGTCGTTCAACTGATTTAGGTGGAAACAGCTCTATCTCTCAAATGTATAATCAGATGCAGAATATTTTTCTTGAGCAAATTGAAAATTTTGAGGGTGTTTTAATCGCAACTACAAATATTTTGGAAAATATTGATAAGGCATTTTCACGACGATTTAATTACAAAGTTGAATTCAAATTACCAAATGAAGAAGAGCGAATTGAGATTTGGAAACATCACTTGCCTAAAAATGCACCATTTGAGAAAAAATTTCAAGTCGAAGAACTTGCAAAATATAAATTGAGTGGTGGTCAAATTGATTTGGTTGTTAAAAACACAGCTTTTCATATGGCAACTGAAAAAAAACCACTTTTTACAACTGAGAGTTTTAAAAAAGAGATTGAACGAGAGATAAAAAGTAGTTTTGACAGTCAGAAAATTATGGGCTTTTTAACAGGTTCATAGCCTGAAACTTTTTGATAGGATTAAAAAAATATAGGAGAATCTTTTTGATTTTTACATCACCTTTAAAAGAGAATAGTAAAAAAATCATGCTACTTGGAAGTGGCGAACTTGGAAAAGAGGTCGCAATCGAGGCTCAAAGATTGGGAATAGAAGTTGTTGCAGTTGATAGATACGAAAATGCTCCAGCCCACCTTGTAGCAAATCGTAGCTATACAATTGACATGAAAAATCGAGAACAGCTTTTAGAAATTATTCAGAAAGAGAAACCTCATCACATTTTGCCTGAAATCGAGGCTATAAATATTGATGCACTTTTAGAAGTTGAAAAAATGGGATTTGAAGTTATTCCAAATGCCGAAGCGGTTCATAAAACGATGAATCGAAAAAATATCCGAAAATTTGCAAACGAAGATTTAGAAATTCCGACAAGCAAATACTTTTTTGTGAAATCATTTGAAGAGTTAGAAAAGTCTGCGGAAACTCTCGGTTTTCCAGTTGTGATAAAACCAGTTATGAGTTCGTCAGGACATGGTCAAAGTATTGCAAAAACAAAAGAGGATTTAGCAGAATCTTGGAGAATTGGAAAAGAGGAAGCTCGGGGCGATAGCAGTGAATTGATTGTCGAAGAATTTATAAAATTTGATTATGAAATCACTCTTTTGACAGTTCGGAACGGAGTTGAGACCACTTTTTGCGAACCGATTGGGCATATTCAGAAAGATGGAGATTATATTTTTTCATGGCAACCGATGGAAATGAGTCAAAAAGCTATCGAGAAAAGCAAGGAAATTGCACAAAAAATTACTGACGGATTGGGTGGTCGTGGTCTTTTTGGAGTTGAACTTTTTGTTCGTGGCGATGAGGTCTGGTTTTCTGAAGTTAGTCCGCGACCACATGATACGGGAATGGTTACACTAATTACACAATCTCAAAGTGAGTTCGCCTTGCATGTCCGAGCTGTTTTAGGTTTGCCAACTGAACATCTCTTTTTTGGTTCTGGAATTAGTGGAGCTTTTAAAACTGAAAAAGAACACGACTCTGATATTGAAGTTCCAAACGAGGCTTTTTCAAAAAACTCTTTTTTCCGAGTATTTGGAAAACCAGAAGCACACAGCGGTAGGCGAATGGGAGTCTATTTGGCACTTGGTGAAATTAAAACAGAGTTGGAAAAAGCAAAAGAGATTTTAAAAAATACAAAATAAAATATTTGTCGGGTGATTCCGACAATTTGCTAAATTGCACAAGTTCCACATTCCAAATGTCGATTTTGCACACTTTCCGTATCTTCATAAATTGTTGCAAAACTATTTCTCTCATAAACGGTAATTGTTTGATGATTGACTCTTTTATTTTGTAGCGGTTCATTTGTTGTAGTTGAAAAAATAGAAAGGAAATCTGAAAAGAATGACATTTGTTCTCCAAAAGTTTTACAAAATTTTAAATTACCTAATTGACTATTTTTGTCTCTAATTAGACCTGTTTTTAAAATTCTATGCACCATTTCGCTGAAACTTAAATTTAAAAAGCAGTAAGATATAAGTAAAAACTCTTATTTTGGGAATCACACAAAAAGAACTTTTTAACATTAGGAGCTATTAGGTCAGTCCCAAAAAATATTGATTCCCGAAAAAGAAACGGGAATTACTATCATCTTTTTAATTGGGAAAAATCTAATTTCCAAACTTTTACACCACAAAATCTATCACCTTCAGGGCAAAGCGGAAATTTCTTTTCAGCAAATCGTAAAGTGCAAGGAGGCAAAAGTTTTTGGGAACCAGAAATATTTTTTTCACGAATATCTTTTACTTGATCATAAGTCTCTTGCCAAATTTCCTCTTGTGCATTGTAACAGAGTCGCATTTGTGTTTTGTGCTGAAAACTACTTAAATCACTTCGTTCCACAATTTTTACAAGGTGAGAATTTGGAAGTGCATAAACAGAATCGGAAAATCCAATTTCATCTTTCTGTTCGTCAAAAAATTTGTAAATTTCATTCATCGAATTTTGATAAATTTCCATACTTTCAGAATTTTCCTTAAAAACAGTTGGAATATAAAAATCTTTTTGAAAATCTGTTTCTAGTTTTTGGCGAATTCCAAGACTTCGGCGGTGTCGTTGATTTTGTGCATCAGCAGAAAGAGATATTTTTGAAATTGTAGAAACTCCGCCTAAAATTCCCGTGTCATGCAACATTTGAGAATTCCGCAAAACAGTCGAGTAGTTTTCAGTTTCAAAATCAAAATTGCCGATGAGGTCGAAAACTTTTCCCAGATTATCAAATTGTGAAAAATCATTTTCAGGAAAAGATGTTTTCTCTTTTTTAACAACTTCTATAAGTTTTTCAAAAATTGGATCAAGTTGAATAAGTTTTGATTTGAGAATTTCCGCGAACCTCATCGCCTCATTTCGACTTTCTGGCAGAGTTTTTGCGACTGAAATATACCGAAGCAGAGTCAAAATATTCACCGTGTGATAAAGTGTCGCCGTTACACCTTGTGGCAAAACATATCTAGCAATTTCCATCGCCTTTTTATTCGCACTTTTTCGCTGAAATTTTGGTAGAGTTTTTTGGAAATGCTCAGTCAAGATTTCGGTAAGTTTTTCATATTCGCCAAATCTTTTTTGATAAAACTCATTCCACTTTTCAGAATTTCCACTTTCAGACAAATAAACATTTTCCAATTTCATTTTCGCATATCTCTGAGAAATTTGCTCACTAATATAAAAATTGTGGGAGTGTAAAAGTCGCCAAATGAGGTGTCGCGACACTCCTGAAATCATCATCGTAATATGTGTGTGTTGTAAAGTTGTGTGATGTCCAGATTTGAAAAGATCAAGTAGAAGTTTCTCTTTTCGTTTCCAATTTGTGGAATCTTGTGGTGTGATAATCCCTTTTGCGGAATAGCAAGTTCGGGCCGAAGAGACAGCCACATCTAACGGATTTTCTGCGGTATCTAAAAACTGAATTTCCAAACTATTTCACCAAATCCAAAATTTCGCCAAATTTATCGAGATAAATCATATTTGGACCATCAGAAAGAGCCTCTTCAGGATTTCTATGAACTTCAAAAAAGAATCCATCAACTCCAAGTGCATTTGCCATTTTTGTCAAGTGCGGTGCATATTTTCGGTCGCCTCCGCTTTTTCCGTCCAATCCTCCCGGTTTTTGAGTTGAATGTGTTACATCCATAACAACAGGAAATCCAAACTCTTTCATATCAATAATATTTCGGAAATCAACAACCAAATTTCCATAGCCGAACATTGTTCCCCGTTCTGTTAGCATTATTTGATTGTTTCCGCTTTCCAAAACTTTTTGAACTGGATATTTCATGTCAATTCCAGAAAGAAATTGTGCTTTTTTGATATTTACAATTTTTCCAGTTTTTGCACTTTCAACAAGTAAGTCAGTTTGTCGCGAAAGAAAAGCGGGAATTTGTAAAATGTCAGCAACTTCAGAAACAGGTTTTGCCTGAAAACTTTCGTGAATATCTGTTGTAATTGGTAATTCAAAATCTGTTTTCACTTTTTCTAAAATTCGCAAACCCTCTTCCATTCCAAAACCTCGAAAAGATGATAGAGATGTTCGATTTGCTTTGTCAAAAGATGCCTTGAAAATATAAGTTATATTTCGCTCTTCAGAGAGTTTTTTGATATTTTCAGCAAGGTCTAAGACCATTTTCTCATTTTCAATAATGCAAGGACCTGCAATAACAAATTTCTGTTTTTTTAATATTTCATATAAGTTCATTTCCTCTCCGCTCCTAGTTGTTATAATTTTAAGTGAAAGAATAATACAAAAATAGATTTGTAGTTACAATTTTGGGGTATTTAATAAAATGATTACAGATGAAGCTATTTTAAATGAGATACAGAAATTTCAGAGTCGTGGAAACGATGCACTCCACGAACTATTAGATTCTGTAACAAATTTCTCTTTTGAGCGAGAAAAACATTATCAGAAAATCATTGATACGATTTTGCATTATTCCACAAAAATTTCAAAAGAGAAAGATTTAGGAAGATTATTAATAATTTTGGCTGACTTTGGAAAAAGTATTGTTCAGTCAGACCGAGCGACACTTTGGCTTGTTGATGAAGCTAATGATGTTTTTTGGACAAAAGTTGCTCATGGTCTTTCTGATATAAAGATTCCGTTAAATGCGGGAATTGTTGGGGAAGTTTATGAGAAGAAAAAAACAATTATTGTAAATAATCCATATGGTCATCCAAAATTTAATAGAGAAATTGATAAGCAGACAAATTACAAAACAGAATCTATTCTTGCAACACCAATTTTTAAAGAGAAAGGAAAACTTTTAGGGGTTTTTCAGGCTGTAAATAAACTGAATTTCACCCAAAAATTTGATGATGAAGATACACAACTATTCTCAATAGTAGTTGCATATATAAAAAATATTCTTGATATGGACGACCTCAGTGAGTCGAATCGATATTTTGTGGAAGAGCAGACAAAAGCAGCAAAAAAACAGCAGGGAATGCTTGTAAATGAGTTAGAAAACTGCACAAAACTTGATGTTTTTATCTACTTTAAACCATATGACTTTTTAAGCGGAGATAGTTATTCACTTCATAAGACTTCAACAGGAGGATATTTTTTCTATGTTCTTGATGCAATGGGTCATGGAATTGTTCCATCACTAACATCATTTTCAGTTCTCTCATTTGTAAAACAGGCACTAGATAAAGAACTCTCTTTTCAGGAAACAGCAGACGAATTTGGAAAAAGCCTTGAATATATTCTTACAGATTTAGAGCAACTTTCAGCATCATTTTTCCATATTCCTGAACACTTTGGATACATAGAGTATTTTAGTGCGGGAATGTATCCAGCAGTTTTGCATGATGGAGATAGGACAATAGAGCTAAAAGCAAACAACATTCCATTTATGGACTTCTTTTATGCAATTACAGTTTCAAGAGTGAAACTAATTGATTTTAAATCCATCTTAATTTATAGCGACGGTCTTGTTGAAGACACACTTTACAACTTAAATAAACAAGATATTTTGAATATGAAAACTTGTGAAATAGCAGAAAAGCAGATGAAAGCTTTCAGCAATAAACAGCTGGAAGATGATTTGACAACTGTTTTAATTGAGCGAAAAAATGTATAAGAGAGAGCTAGAAGCTTTAAAAAACAAGGGACTTTTTCGAGAACGAAAAATTTCTGAACCTCATCACACAGATTTAGCATCAAATGACTATTTAGGACTTTCAAAGAATTGGGATATTTTTGAAAAGAGTGTTTCAGAAATGCGAAATTTTGGAGAACGATCACCAAAAGCATCAATGCTTGTAAATGGATATTCTCAAATTCACAAAGATTTTGAAGAGAAAATTGCAAAGATGAATCGTTTTCAAAAAGGGATAGTTTTTGGAAGTGGATTTTTAGCAAATTTTGGTGTTTTGGAAGCTTTACAAAGAAAGGGTGATGAGCTTTTTTTAGATTCCGAATATCATGCAAGTGGAATTTTAATTACAAAATGTACAAAAGATTTTCAGATTTTTACTCACAATTCCGCAGAAGATTTGGAAAATAGATTAAAAAATTCGTCGGCAAAACGAAAAATAGTTGCGGTTGAAGGAATCTATTCCATGAGTGGAGACATTTTAAATCGTGATATTTTTGATATTGCTGATAAATATGGTGCTATTTTGCTAATTGATGAAGCACACTCTTTTGGAACAGTTGGAAAAAACCTTCTCGGAGTTTTTGACTATTACGAAATTGAGCCAAAAGAGAATCATATAAAATTGGGAACACTTGGAAAAGCGGTCGGAAGTTATGGAGCTTATGTTTTGGCATCTGAAAATGTGATCTCGTTTTTAGAGAATCGGGCAAAAACAGTTATTTACTCAACAGCTCCATCGCTTTTTGAAACTCTGATTTCAAAAAACTCAATTCAATTTATTTACGACAATCGGAAAGAGTTCTATTCAGAAATAAGAGAGAGAAAAGATTTTTTTAATCAAAAATTAAGTATAAAAAGAGAATCTCTTATTTTTCCAATTCCGATGAGGTCGCCCGAAAAAGCAGTAGAAACTAGGAATGAACTGTTAGAAGAAGGCTTTGTTGTTGGTGCAATTCGTCCGCCAACTGTTCCTAAACCAATCTTAAGAGTTATACCAAACTTGAAAATTTCAGTAGTTGAATTGGAAAAATTTGAGAGAATTTTAAAAGAATATATAGTTTAGGAAAAAATATGAACTTCTTTACACAGATAAAAAAAGATTATAAAGCTGTTGTCAGAAACGACCCAGCAATTAAAAGTAAGATAGAGATTTTTTCTAACTATCCAGGATTTTGGGCAATTTTCAATTATCGAATTGCAAACAGAGTTTATAAATCAGGATTTAAGAGAACAGGTCGTTTTATAATGGGGGCATCGCAAATTCTCACAAATATTGATATTCATCCGAATGCACAAATTGGAAATGGTGTTTTTATTGATCATGGTTTTGGAGTTGTCATTGGCGAAACAGCAATTTTAGAAGATAATATTTTGATATATCAAGGAGTTACACTTGGCGGAACAAGTTTGGAAAAAGGCAAAAGACACCCGACAATAAAAAGCGGGACAGTAATTGGTGCGGGTGCAAAAGTTTTAGGAAATATCACAATTGGACAAAACTCAAAAATCGGTGCAAATTCCGTTGTTGTGAAAGATGTGCCTGATAATTCTACTGCGGTTGGAATTCCTGCAAGAGTTGTCCAAAAGGGTCGTTGTGTAAATCCTCTTTCACATGACAAATTGCCTGACATCGATAAAGAGCTTTTTGAATATTTGATAAAAAGAGTTGCAATTCTTGAACATGTTTTGATGAAAGACAACAGGGAAATTTTGGAAAAAGATTTAGAACTTGACGAAATCTACGATAGTTTCCTACGAAGTGTGAAATAAGGAAAATTTTTGAACAACTCAAAAAATGTTGAAAACTATATTTTTGGAAAGGGGGCGATTGCTGAACTTCCAAAACTTTTAGAAAAAAAATTAGAATCTGAAACTGATTTTGTGGTCTATTTTATCGATGAATTTTTTCGCGACAATATGCAAATTCTCGATTTGAAATTTAGAAATAGCGATGAGGTCTATTTCGTAAAAACAGTTGATGAACCAAAAACTGAAGATATTGATAATTTCCGAGACAAAATTTTAGAACTAGAAAAAGGTTTGCCAAAAGTAATCGTTGGAATTGGTGGTGGAATTGCTCTTGATACTGGAAAAGCAGTTTCAAATCTTTTAACAAATGGTGGAAAAGCTGAAGATTATCAAGGTTGGGACTTAGTCAAAGTTGCGGGAATTTATAAAATTGGAATTCCGACTATTTCAGGAACAGGTGCAGAAGCGAGTCGAACTTGTGTTATGACAAATTCTAAAAATGGTTTAAAACTTGGAATGAACAGCGATTTCACAATTTACAACCAACTTATTTTAGATCCAAATTTGACAAAAACAGTTCCAAAAGAGCAATATTTTTACACGGGAATGGATACTTATATTCATTGTGTGGAATCTCTCAATGGAAATTATCGGAATGCAATTGGCGATGCTTATTCTCGACAAGCGATAGAATTGACTCGTGAAGTTTTTCACAGCGAAGATATGATGAGTGAAGAGAATCGTGAAAAGTTGATGGTCGCTTCTTATCTCGGCGGTTGTGCAATTGCAAACTCTTTTGTCGGTGTAATTCATCCATTTTCAGCTGGTCTTTCTGTTGTTCTTGGAACTCACCATTGTGTTGGAAATTGCATAATAATGAATGGAATGGAAGAGTTTTATCCCGACGAATATCTTGAATTTGTAGAAATGGCAAAAAAACAGGGTATTGAAATTCCAAAAGGTATCGCAAAAGACCTAATAAAAGAGACTTATGAAAAACTTTTTCACTCAACAACAATTCATGAAAAACCATTAAAAAATGCACTTGGCGAAAATTTCAAAGAGATTTTAACTTTGCAAAAAGTTGAGGAGGTCTTTAAGAAAATGTAAAAAGCGAAATCTACATCTCCTTAGTTCTGACGAACTATGGAGCGGGATTCCAAAACTATTTTTTAATTCATGTCCAAATTAGAACAGTTGGTTTAAAATCTCTTTTTTCCAAACTGTATGAAAAACAGTTTTTTCGGAATATTTTGATTTGTTTTGCACAAAATCGGCAAATTGTTTCCCTTTTTCAGTTGCTTTCCAAATATCTTCATCTTTTTCTTGAAAACCCAATTTTTCTAAAAGTTTGTTCAGGTTTTGCGGTCGAGGTTTATCTCCTTTTTTCGTGGAAACAAGTTTTTTTGCTTCTTCAGAAAAATCGCCGTTCATCACAATTTGACAAAGTTCCGTAACTGTGTAATATTTTTCAGTTGTAGAAAGACCTTTTTTTTCGGAGATTTCCAAAAAATCAACAGTTGTATCTTTTGCCACAGATTTATTTACAGTAATTCCAAGTTCTTCGGGTCGAGTGATTCCAATTTCAAAATATGACTTTTTGTAATCGATAACAAGATTTGATGCAACATGAATTAATTCAGCTCTTTTTTTGATTTTCTCTAAATCTGGTTCATCAGTTTTCTCAATTGAATAAGAACCAGTTTTACGAATTTGTGGAAGAACTTCTTCCATGATCCATTCTTCAATTTTTTCAGCTTCGGGAAGTCTCGATTTGATAATCAATCGCCAAACATCAGACTCTGGAATTAATTTAAGTCGAGAATCTAAACTATACGGTATTTCACCGTGTAGTTTTTTAAACTCTTTTTGAGTTAAAACTTTTTTACAGTGTTGAGAAATTGCATCAGAAGGTCTTTCATATTTTAAAAGTTCGGCAATATCTTTTCCAAGAAACCAAGGTTCGTCATCAATAGAAATGACTCGAATAGAAAAATCATAATAATTAAATGGTATAATTTTTTTCATACATTTTGCTTAATGTTTAATGTGAAATCTACCTCTTCCAACCCTGAAAATAAATTCAGGGTATGGAATAGGCTTCGCTTTT
>AKKQ01000002.1 GCA_000276965.1 Thiovulum sp. ES
AAAAATTGATCCCCCTTTTCAGAGTGCAAAAAATTTAAGTAATTTATTCGAGTAATTTTTGAGAAATGGAAAAATTGATATGCTAACTTCTCTTCACCGTCGAACTTCTATTGCTGACAAAAGTGGCTCTTTTAAAGAATCTGCTTTTGGCATGGAGACTTTGCAAAATTTATCTGAAAAATATTCTCAAATCCTCGAAATGGGAATCTCAAAAGAGAATCTACAAAGAATGATTTTTGACAATCAAATTGACTTTTTAGGAATTTCAAAAGATGGAATTTGATCCTTCAAAACTTTTTAATGGTCGGGATTTTTCCGATCGAGATTTTGATTCCGAAATGAAGAAAAAAATTCTCTCTCGTGAAAAACACAATTTGAAAATTTCACTCGAAAAACGAAAACATAAAAAAGTTACAGTTGTTGGTGAGTTTTTTATTTTAGAAAAAGAGAGAAAAGAACTCCTAAAAAACTTGAAAAAAAAGGTCTCCACTGGCGGAACTGAACGAGAAAATTTTCTTGAATTTCAAGGAGATGTTCGCGAAAAAGTAAAATCTGAATTAGAAAAATTAGGTTTTAACTTTTAAGAAATTTGATAAGATTGTAAAAATTTACTTTGGAGAGAGTTTTGGAACAAAAACTAGCTTTAGGAAAATATCCTATTTTTTCAACTGAAATTGCAAAAAGTGCTACAAGCCAATCATCTGTAAATGACATTATCGATTTCTTAAAAAGTAAAATTGAAGAGAATCCAGTTACAGCATTTATTGGAATTTTTGATCACTACACTCACACAAATAGCATTGGTGGGCAAATTCCTGCTGAAATGAAAGATATTAAAAATATCGTTTTCTGTTTTGGACCACAAGTGCCTAATTCTGATATTGTAGCAGTTCGACCTCGTTCAATTGGTGTTATTGAATTTGATAATCATTTTGTTGTCAATTTTATGGAAGCTCCAGGGGCAATGCCAAATCAAACAATGTTGCAATGGGTCGCTGAACTCAAGAACTAAATACTTCGCCCAAAAGGGCGAGACTCTCCTATAATTTTTAATTTTAATTAATAAAAAAAATCACTTCACAATTTTTCAATTTTCGTTCTCTTTCTCTTTGCTAGAATTTCCAAAAAATAAGGAAAGATTTGTTTAAAAAAATATTACCTTTAAATTCAATTATATTTCTGCGGTTTTTTGGAATTTTCTTAGTTCTACCGCTTATTTCAGTTTATGCCTCTTCTTTGGAAAGTGCTACACCGCTTCTTGTTGGAATTGTTGTTGGCGGGTATGCTTTAACTCAAGCAATTTTACAAGTGCCGTTTGGTGTTTGGAGTGATAGAGTTGGGCGAAAAAGAGTTATCGTTTTTGGTCTAGTGATTTTTCTGATTGGTTCGGTGATTTCATATTTTGCGACAGATATTTATACTCTGATTTTTGGGCGACTTTTACAAGGTGCTGGTGCAATTGGTTCGGTAGTTTCTGCTTCAGTTTCTGATGTAACTCGAGAAGAAGAGCGGGGGAAAGCGATGGCAATTATTGGTGCTTCTATCGGAATGTCATTTGCACTCTCAATGATTTTTGGTTCGCTTTTAGGCGGATATTTTGGTGTGGATTTCCTGTTTTTAATAACAGCACTTTTAACAATTATTGCACTTTATATGGCGACAAAAATTCAAAACGGCGGAAAAATTGAAATTATCTATCCAAAACGAGGAACAGAAGTTTCAATTTTTAGTAGAAAAGAGATTTTATATCTTTTTGCATCATCATTTTTACAAAAAGGTGTAATGGCAATTACTTTTGTGATTATTCCAATTTTATTAACTGGGGATTTTGGTTGGGAAAAATCTGAACTTTGGAAACTTTACATTCCTGCGATGATAATTGGACTTGCGACAATGCCAATCTCTATCAAAGTTGGTGAAAAAGGCGGAAATCCAAAACTCGTATTTCTAATTTCAGCTTTTATGTTTGTAATTGTTGCGGGAATTCTCTCTTTTGGAAACAGTGAAAATCTTATAATTACAGCACTTCTACTTTTCTTTCCTGCATTTAATTTAATTGAACCTCTAATTCAATCAATGGCGACAAAATTTGTTCGGGCAGATGAAAAAGGAAAAGTTCTCGGCTACACAAATTCATTTGCATATTTTGGGACTTTTTTCGGTGGAGTTGGTGCAGGAATTTTCCTTTCGTTTGGTAGTGTAAATGAGTTGGGAATGATTCTGATTGTTCTTTCTGCGATTTGGTTCGTTTGGACTTTAACAATTAAAAATCCAATTCCAAAAGGAAATCTCTATTTAAAACACTCTCACTTTTTACAGCAAAAATTAGAACGAGGTGATTTTGAGTTTGTTGATGAGTGGTATTTAAATGTTTCTGAAAATCTGCTTGTTGTCAAATTTGACAAGAAAAAATGGAATGAAGAAGATTTACTTCAAAAAATAAAATAGTTTTGAGAAAGAGTTTTTTCTATTTTGAGAGAGTTCTTTTCTCTCCAAAAATTTATGATTTTCCAATTATATTTTTGCTTTTGCCATTTTCGATAATTTTTTTTGGTTTTACTTTTTTTAATGCATTGCGAAAACACCTCATCGCTAAAAAGTTTCCAATCAAAGTTATCGGAGTTGGAAATCTAGTTTTAGGTGGAACAGGAAAAACTCCAATAACAATCTCACTCGCAAAAAATGTCGATGAGGTCGCAATAGTTTTACGAGGATATGGGCGAAAAAGTCGCGGGATAATTCATATTTCAGAATGGGGAAAAATTCTAGAAAATGTAGAAATAAGCGGAGATGAAGCTATGCTTTATGCAAAATCCCTCTCAAATGCTTCTGTAATTGTTTCAGAAAATCGCGAAAATGGAATCAAAAAAGCGATTTCCATCGGTGCAAAAACTGTTTTTCTTGACGACTCGTATCGACAACACCAAATTTATAAAGATGTTGAATTTATTATAGAAAGTAATACGAAAAACTTTCTACCTTTTCCCGCAGGTGCATATCGAGAAAGATTGTGGTTCTTTAAAAAAAATATCCAAATTCTAAAAGAGAATATAGATTTTGAACGAAAAGTCTCTTTTTCCCAAGACAAAAATCTAGTTTTAGTAACTGCAATTTCAAAACCAGAACGACTCTCCAAATTTGTAGATGAAATTCCAAAATACTTTTTTCCCGATCATCACAATTTCACAAAAAATGAATTGGTACAAATTTTAGAAAAAAGTGGAAAAACAAAAATTCTTACAACTGAAAAAGATTTTGTAAAAATTGAGAAATTCGGTTTTGATGTGGAAATTTTGAAACTTGAAATTATTTGGAAAAGAGAAATAGAGATTTGAGTTTGTCGGAAAAACCCGACAAATTTTAATAAGTGAGTAACTCTTTTTGGAATTCACTACTCCAGTCAAATTTTGTTGAAATAAAACGGACAAATGAACCGCTTTTGATTTCAGAAACTGATTTATCCAAAATAATAAAACCGTTTGCTTCGTGTAGAGGTTTCACCATTCCTGGAGATCGTTTTTTGAGTGGTTTAAAAACAGAGCCATCAAAATATCCAAGAACAACTGTGTTTTTTCCACTTTTAACTTTTAGATTTTCAAGAATTTCGCATTCAACAATTCCGATATGTTTTGCACGAATACCAGAAATTTGTGAAATTGCAATTCGTCCAAAAATCTCAAAATTGATAAGTCCTGCACTAGGATTTCCTGGAAGATTTAAAACTGCGACATCGCCAATTTTCCCAAAAGTTGTTGGTTTCCCCGGTTTAATATGGACTCCACTAAAAATAGTTTCCATTCCCATTTCCGAAAAACTTTCGTGGGTAAAATCAGCTTCTCCAACACTTACTCCGCCAGAAGTAACGATGAGGTCGTATGAGAGTGAATTTTTTATCGCTTTTTTGATTTCAACTTTTGAGTCGCCTGAAATTCTAAAAAGTGAAATTTCTGCACCAAATTCTCGACTTCGATCTAAAATCATCGGGGAATTTGTATTGTAAATTTGGTGCGGTTCAATATTTTCAAAGTGCATTTTCAACTCTTTTCCTGTTGCAAAAACAACAACTCGCGGTTTTCGGAAAACTTCAATAAATGAGATACCTTGAGATGCAAAAAGACCTAACGAATATGCTGAAAGTTTTTCACCTTTTTCAACAATTTTTTCACCAACAGAAATATCTTCGCCCATTTTCCGAATATGATTATTTGGTTTTACAGAGTTTGGAATTTGTATCCAATCATCTCCGCTTTCCTCAACATCTTCAAATGGAATTATCGAATTTACTCCGTTTGGAACTTTTGCACCAGTCATAATTTTTATACAAGTTCCCATCGGCAAGACCTCATCGCCAACACTATCACCCGCAAGGACTCGTTTCCAAATTTTCACTTTTTTTCCAACATCAATTATTGAAACTCCGTAGCCGTCCATTGCGGAATTGTCAAAATTTGGTAATGGATATTTTGCATATAAATCTTTTGCAAGAATTCGACCAAGTGCATTTTCAAGTGGAACTAATTCTGTGCCAACCATTTTTAACGAAGAGATGACTTTCTCAATTCCCTTCGTAATTTCTACAACTCTATTTGTCATTTTCATGAATTAGTGAAACCGAATTTACACAAAATCGTGCATTTTTTTCCGTCATTCTTTCGCCTCTAAAAACATGTCCGAGGTGTCCGCTACAATTTTTACAAACAATCTCAACTCGGTGTCCGTCGGCATCAGGAATTTCAGCTACATTATTTTCAATTCCTTCGTCAAATGAGGGCCAACCTGTTCCAGAATCAAATTTGCTCTCACTTTTAAAAAGAGGAGTTTCACATTTTTTGCAATAGAAAATTCCGTCTTCGTAATATTTATTATATTTTCCAGTAAATGGATATTCTGTGCCTTTGTGAAGAATAATCCGTTCTTCTTCAGCTGTTAATTCTCTCATTTTTTCTCCGAAATTTCTTTTCAAACAATAATACACTTTTAAGAAGTGAAATCCCCTTTTAAAGTGGGGACTTTCAATATTTTTTAATTGAGAATAACAACAAGGATAATAGAGCTAAGAAGATACCCGTCAGCTCTATCAAGAACTCCACCATGTCCAGGTAAGATATTTCCGCTATCTTTAATTCCACCAACTCTTTTGATATAACTTTCAAAAAGGTCTCCAAAAACTGAAGATATTGAAACAGCAAAAGCGATTAGGAATATTTGGGAATCTGAAAAATTTGGAAAAATCATTTCACCAACAAAAAATCCTCCAACTGTTCCGAAGAAAACTCCGCCAAAAACTCCCTCAAGTGTCTTTTTTGGTGAAGTGATTGAGAATTTTCGTTTTCCAATTCCACGACCAACAAAATATGCCATTGTGTCGGTAAGAGCGACAGAGACAATTAAGAAAAGTAAAATATCATTTCCAAAACTTTTGTAAAGCTCAAAAATGGCTAGAAATGGGAGAGTTGGATAAACAAGTAGATAAAAGTCCTCTTTATCAATCTGAGTAACAATAAATTTATCATTTTTAATTGTTGGTTTATATGCGAGAACTGAAAGAGAAACAACAAGCCCAACAAAGAAAATATCTGTTGGATTTTCTAAAAAAATAGAGAGAATTGAAAAGAGAACTCCAAAAGTATAGAAGTGAATATTTTTTCTGATTTTAAAAATTTCAATACTTTCAAAAATTGCGATGAGGTAAATAAGAGTTAAAAAAGTCCAAGTTAAAGGAAAAAAGTCTATCTCTCCAATAATAAAAATTAGAAGAACTAAAAATATTCCTGTGATAATTCTCTGTCTCAAGATATAAGAATCCTTTTTTGTAATTCTATTTAAATTGTTCCTATGTTATGAATTTTGATAAAAAAGTTCATTTTTATTAAAAAACTTTAATAAAACTACAAAGTAGTTTTATGTGGCATAAACACAACACCTCTATCCCTTAGAAAATTTGCATCAGGGACTACTTTTCAATATGCTTTTTTAGTTTATAGCACTAATTTTTGCTTCATATTTCTATGACTTGTGTAAAAAACTGGCATACAACTAAAGACATTTTACAAAATAGTAGATTTTCTACTTTAACTCTTCACCTGTCTTGACTGAATTATAGCAAAAAAACTTATTTGTAAATACTAAAAAACTTAATAAGTTTTAATAAAAATCAAAACTATATTCCGAATTTCTGATAGAATAAAAAATTAGGTTTAGGAGTATGATTTGTTTATAGATAAAGTCTCAATAAAGCTCTCTTCAGGAAAAGGCGGTGCGGGTGCTGTTAGTTGGAGGAGAGAGAAATTTGTTCCACTTGGAGGCCCAGATGGTGGAGCTGGAGGTAGAGGTGGCGATGTTATTTTAAAAGTTGATAATAACAGCCACACTCTTGCAAATTTCCGTGGGGTTAAACACCTAAAAGCGGAAAATGGTAAAAACGGAATGCCGAAAAATGCGACAGGAAGAAGTGGTCAAAATCTCATTGTCTCTATTCCTCCAGGAACTCAGGTTTTTGATTTGGAAACAGATGAGCTTCTATATGATTTGGTTGAAAATGGCGATGAGGTTCTTTTTTTAAAAGGCGGGAAGGGTGGTTTAGGAAATTCATCTTTTAAGAGTTCAAGAAATCAACAACCAAAAAAGTCTCAACCTGGAATACCAAGTGAGTCAAAAGAGGTTCGTCTTGAAATGAAACTTATTTCGGATATTGCACTTGTTGGATTTCCAAATACTGGAAAATCAACTCTTATTTCAACAATTTCAAATGCTCGTCCAGAAATTGCAAATTATGAATTCACAACACTAACACCAAAACTTGGAACAGTTGTAATTGATTATGACAAAAGTTTTGTAATAGCAGATATTCCTGGATTGATTGAGGGTGCGAGTGATGGAAAAGGGCTAGGAATTGAGTTCTTGACTCATATTGAACGGAGTGAATTTTTGCTTTTTATGCTTGATATTTCAAACTATCGAGAGACTAAAGAGCAGTATGATAAATTACGAATTGAAATAGAAAGATTTTCGGAAACCCTTTCAAAGCGGGATTTTGCCATAGCTTTAACTAAAATTGATACTATTTCAGATGAGACTTTTAATATCGATGAATTAGTGAATCAATTTACAGAACTTGGAGCAAAATTTGTTTTACCTATCTCTTCAGTTTCTGGTAAAAATATTGATCAACTCAAATTTAAGCTTTGGGAAGCGATAAATTAAAGTCTTATAAAAATGGAGGTTTTTTAATGGAAAAGTTAAAAAAGTATAGTTTTATTGCAATTATAATCGCGGTCTATTTTGTTTTGCAAATAGGAACTTTTAGTTATTTTGATAGCAAATACGATTCTGAAATTGAAAATTTACTTGAAACTACTCAAAAAGCTAATTTAGATCAAATAGTAATTGGTGAAGAAAAAATTAAAAATATTGTCTCTCAAGAGATGATTGATATTCTTCATAAAGAGGAAGAGATTGGGAGAATTCTTTCAAAAGTTGATTTAGGAAATGAGAAAAGGTTTCAAAAACTTCGAGAAAATTTAGAAGATATTCTTGAAGAGCCTTTTCAAAAACTTCAAAAAAGTGGTTTTGCGAATTTACATATTCACTTAACAAACAAAGTATCTTTTTTAAGAATGCATGATTTTGATAAATTTGGAGATAATCTCGATTTTCGAGAATCTGTAAATATTATAAATTTGGAAAATAGTTCTATTCACGGTTTTGAAAGTGGTCGAACAGCGAATGTTTTTAGATACATTGTTCCTCTTTTTTACAAAAGTGAGTTTGTTGGTAGTTTAGAAGTTGGCTATACAGAAGAGAAACTTTTTGAGATTCTAAAAGAGATTTATCCAACAGATAATTACTATTTTTTGATCGATGAAGAGAGTGTAAAATTACTTGATAAATATAAGGAAGATTTTGAAAATCTTAGAAACACATCTTTTTTAACAAGAAAAGAGTCTTTAATTCCTGAGAATGTTGCAGAAGAGATTTTAAAAATTGAGAACCTAAGAGATTTTTCTAAAACATCAACTATTTTTGAAGAGAAACAAATTTTAAATTTAATTCCTATTCAAAATTTTGCAAATAAAAATATCGCATACATTATAAGTGTTCAACAGAATGATCAAATTGCAAAAATTCAAAGTAACAATTGGACAGATATTTTACTAGCATCTTTCCTTCTGATTTCTCTTTTAGCTCTTGCAATTTACAGAGAGATTCAAAGAAATTTTGTCTCTTTTGAAGAAAAATATCTAAATTCAATTCTGAACTCTCAAAAAGATATTATTTTTGTTTCCGATGGCAAAAAAGTTTCAAATGCAAATAGTGCTTTCTTAAATTTCTTTTCTATAACATCAATAAAAAATTTCAACAAAAATAGTAAATGTGTTTGCGACTTTTTTGAGAAAATTGAAAAACCTGACTATATTTATAAAGATAAATTTGATAGAAGTTGGATTAAAACAGTTCTGGATAATCCAGAAACTGACTTTAGAGTTGTTATTAAAAATAGCACTGGAAATCCTGTTACTTTCTCAATTTCTGCAAAATATATGGATTTTGATACTAAAAAACAGAGTGTTATTACTCTCAAAAATATATCTACTTTTGTTGAGTATCACGACAAATTAGAAAAAGAAGTTTCTGAACAGGCTCAAAGACTTGACGAAAATATCAGAATTATTGAAGAGAATGTAATTGTTACGGGAACTGATAAAAATGGTATTATTAATTATGTTTCTGAAGCATTTTTACGAATGAGCGGATACAGTCGAGAAGCTATTATTGGAAAAAGACACTCTCTCTTTAAGCACCCTGATACTCCGAGAGAACTTTATAAAGACCTTTGGAATACAATTACAAACGGCGATGTTTGGGAGGGTGAAATTCAAAATTTAGACTCTTTTGGTCGGGATTATTGGATGAAAGTAAATATTCACCCACGACGAGATGCTAAAAATCGAATTGATGGTTATGTTGCAATTCGCCAAGATATTACTGATAAAAAGCAAGTTGAGTGGATGCAAAAAAGAGACCAACTTACTTCTCTTGGAAATCGAGAATACTTTAAACAAGTTTTTGAAGAGACGGTTAAAGAGAATATTTCAAATGACAAACCAGTTTCACTTGTTCTTATTTTTATGGACAATTTACGAGAATACAATATTAATTATTCACTACAAAAAGGGGATTCTCTAATCCGAAGTATTGCTGTAATTTTACGAAAACATGCGACTTGCGGAAAAGATGCGATATTTAGACTTGCGGGTGGTGAATTTACAGTTCTTTGTGGTTTTAAAGATGAGGGAGAATTAAAAGAGTTTTCTGAAAGAATTCGACAAGCAGTTGAAAATGCGGGATACCATCACAATGCAAACGGCGAACACAATGTTGCGACAATTTCAGTTGGTGCATTCTTCTCTGAAAACTTAAATCCAGAACACGATGGCGATCAAATTTATGCCGAAGTATCTTCATTGATTCAAGTTTCTCGACGAAAAGGTGGAAACACTGTTGAAATGCTTGTTGATAATCCAGATTAGGAAAAGAGTTTGAATTACACAAAAGAGGAGATTTTAAATCTCCAAAACGATCCTGTTTTTCTTCACGAACTACAAAGAATTGAGAAAGAGGGTGTCGAAAAAAGCGACCTCATCGCCCTTTACGATGTTCTTGATTCTGTTTTACTTTTTGAGCGAGAAGAGAGTGAAAGAGTAAATAAGATTTATGAAGAGATTTTAAAAATTGCGTTTCAAAAACTGCATGATAAATTACAAAACCGAGATATTTTTTCACTCGATGAGGTGAGCGAACATCTTTCTCTCCGTGCTTTATATGAATTTGGAATTGATAATTTTGGTAAAAAGAACTTTGAAGAAGCAAAAGAAGTTTTTTTAGCTCTCTCAATGCTTTCTGATAATCCAGAATTTCGTGGTGCAATGCAAATTCACCTTGTTGGAGTTTTAAAAAAAATGGTTTTTGAAGAATTCGTTGATGAATACATCGATTTGGAAAGCAAAAATGACAGCTATTTTTTACTCTATTTTAAAGACAGTGCAAACGGATTTTTACACGAAAACAGAAATCTTATTTTAAATGCTGTGCGGGAAATTGAAAGTAGAAAAAGTTGAGAATACACTTTATCGGAATTGGCGGAGTCGGAATCTCTGGTCTCGCCAAATACTTGCATTTTCTTGGACACAAAATTTCTGGTTCTGATGTAATTACAAGTAAAATGAGTCGAGATGTTGCAGGTTTGGGAATTCCTGTCTCTATTCCGCATTCTGGCGACCTCATCGATTCGGAAATAGAATTGATTGTTCATTCCGCTGTAATCAAACCATCAAATCCTGAAATTATTCGAGGAAAAGAACTCCAAATCAAAATTCTCTCTCGTGCTGAAGCTTTAAAATTTATTTTAAAAGATAAAAAGGTTTTTTCTATTTGCGGTGCGCATGGAAAAAGCACAACTGGGGCGATGCTTTCAGTTTTGATTGAAGAGAACTCTATTATTGGTGCTTACAATAAAACTTATGGCTCAAATGTGAAATATTGCGAGGGAGAAAATCTTGTTTTTGAAGCTGATGAAAGCGATGGTAGTTTTTTAAACTCAAATCCATTTTACAGCATCGTAACAAATTGCGAACCTGAACACATGGAATTTTACAACTACGATTATGGCACTTTCTATAAATCGTATCATCAATTTTTAGAGAAATCAAAAAAACGAGTTATAAATGCCGAAGACCCATTTATGAAAGATTTAGATTTAGAAGCAATTCGACTTTATCCGTCAAAAGATATAAAAATTTTGCGGTCTTTTCTTTTTGAAAATGAACCTTTTATAGAGTTTTCATTAAAAGAGTTCGGGACTTTTTCAGTTTTTGGTTTTGGCGAACATATTGCAATTGATGCTTCACTTTCGATTTTGACGGCACTCGATTTCGGTATTTCTGTCGATGAGGTTCGGGAAAGATTAAAAAATTATCGGGGAATTGAAAAGCGATTTGATATTTTGCAAAACAGAGATAATTTTATTTTGATTGACGATTATGGACATCATCCAACTGAAATTGAGGCAACTCTCGGTTCGGCAATTCAATTTGCAAAAATGCGGGGAATTGAAAATATCACAGCAATTTGGCAACCACATAAATATAGCCGAACACTTGATAATATTGAGCATTTCCAAAGATGTTTTAACGGTGTTTCAAAGTTGATTATTTTGCCAGTTTGGAAAGCGGGAGAAGAGGAAGTTGAAATTGATTTTAAAACTCTTTTTAGCAGATACAATTTGGAATTTACGGAAAAATTGCAAACGGAAAAAGGCTGTGTTCGATTATCAAATGGAGATAAATTAGAAAGCGGTCTAATTATCGGATTTGGTGCTGGAGATATAACTTACCAGTTACGAAAATAGAGAGTTCCCGTAGAAACGGGAATCTGGGTTTTAACCTTTTGTTGTATGTTTAAATACACCGTCAAAGTCTTCAGGTGGAACTTCAATGTAATGCTCACATCTTTCAATATACATGTTATAAACATTCACATTTGTTTTATCTTCCCAAGAATTTACATCTTTGAAAACTTCAAGAGCTTCAGAAAATTTTGCATTTTTGTAAAGATCGATTGCATGATGATATTGATCTAATTCTTCTTGTAATCTTTCTCGAGAAACACCAAACATATACTTACCTTTTCCATCTAAACCACCTTCAAAATCGTGAATTTGCCAAATTTCAATAGGTTCGCTTTTTCCTTTAACAGTAACTAAATCAAGGAAACGATAAATATATTTATTATCATCTAATCGTTCTTTTGTGAAGTTTGAAATATTACATTTTGAGTTATAGTATTTACAAAGAGATTCAAGTCTTGCACCGAGGTTAATTGGGTCTCCAATTGCCGTATAGTCGCTTCGTCCAGATGAACCCATTTCACCTACAACAGCTTCACCAGTATTTAGACCAATACCAATTTCAATTGGATCTTTCCCCATTCCTGCTGCCATTTTACAAGTCGCTATAAATCGAGGGTCTTGTTTGATTTTTTCATTAATCCAATCACAAGCATGAAGTTGTTCTAATGTTGCAACAACGGCTTTATCAACATGATTTTCTACATCAACTGGAGCATTCCAATAAGCCATGATTGCATCACCAATAAATTTATCAACAGTTCCTTCATATTTCATAATGATTTCAGTCATTGGATCCATGTATTCATTTAGGAACTCAATCAGTGTTTTTGCATCTGGCATTGACTCAGAAATATTTGTAAAGTTACGGACATCAGAGAACATAACCGTAATTTCTCTACTATGCCCAACCATAATATTTCCATCAGGATTATTAATGAGGTCTTCCATAACAGCAGGTGAAACTTTTGCTGCAAATTTTCCCTTAATCAATTTCTTTTGATTCTGCTCAAGGAAAAGATTTATAATCATCAATACAACAGTTGTTACACCAATTGCAATAAATGGGAACATTGCACTAATCATAATTCCTTCTTCAAACATTTGTCTATAAATCTCATAGGCTGTTCCAAGAACTATAAAAGGCAAAATAATAAGAACATAATTCGCAGGAACTAGAATAAATAGAGTGCTTAAAACTAGAATTAGTACAAACATTGCAATAACATCAAAACCTTCAACCCAACTTGGCTTATAAAGAAAATCACCTGCCATTAAGTTGTCAATTGCAGTTGCATGAGTCTCAACTCCAGGATAGACACTATCGAGAGGAGTGATCCGAATATCAAGAAGTCCCGCTGCTGAAGTACCAACTAAACAAATTGCACCTTGCATTTTTTCTTTGTCAAAATCTCCATTGTAAATATCTAATATTGAGATATATTCAAAAGTTCTTCCTGGACCTCGGAAGTTTAAAGTGAGTCTTCCATATCTATCTGTTGGAATAAACTTTTCACCAACTGTTAAACCAGCGATTCCGTTTACATTGTAATGAATTCCAACCTCTTCAGCTTGATTTACAAGTCTATACATCTCAAGAGCAAGAGATGAGAAAATTTCATCATCATACTTTATAACAAGTGGAACAGTTCGGATAACTCCAGATTGATCTGGTGTATTGTTGAAAAATCCACTTGTGTAAGAGTTCTCTTGAATTGTTGGAATATTTAAAATAATATCTTGAGAAGTGATCATAAAATCATTACTTTCATCAACACCTTCCTCGATAAAAGTTGCAGGAATCATTGGAACATCTTTTAACTGAAACTCTTTCTCATTTAAATTAAATGTGTAGCCGAGAACAGTTGGAGTTTGTGCGACAACATTTCCAAAGACCTCATCGTAATTTGCAAAGTTTCCATCGATACCAAACTTTTCGGCAAATTTATGCGGAGAAGTTCGGTCTTCTTCTGGAAACATAACATCGAGTCCGACAACAGCAATTCCTGCTTCAGTAAGTTTTTGAAGAACTTCGGCAAGAATAGTTCGTTCCCAAGGATATTGCCCAAAATGGTCTAAACTCTGCTCATCAATGTCAATAATGTAAATCGGGTTTTTTGGATCAACCGTTCCCCGATATGTGAAGAATAAATCTTTAACTTTGTTTTCAAATGGTGTGTGATATTGCGGAAAAAGGATGTAAGTCCCAATCACAAGAACACTAATCCCAAATGTAAAAGCGATAATACGAAGAAGTTTTCCTAGCATTTAAGCTTCCTATAATTAGTTTTGGAAATTCTAACAAATTAGAAAAACTTTTAAGATTGAAAGGATTGATTTGGGAAAAAGAGTTTTAGGCATTGACCCTGGAACAATAAAAAGTGGATTTGGAATTGTTGAGTTTCAAACTGGGAAATATATTCCAATTGACGGCGGGTTAATTCGTTTCTCATCAACTGACTTACAAATAATTTTAGTTGAAATGGCAAATGAACTTGACTCCATTTTAGAAAAAAACAGTATTGATGAGGTCGCAATTGAAACAGTTTTTTTTGCTAAAAATCCAAAATCTATTATTAAACTATCTCAATTTCGTGGTGCTTTACTCCTCTATTTTCTGCAAAAAGGTTTCAAAATTTGGGAATATTCTCCGCTTGAAATCAAGCAATCTGTAACAGGAAATGGAAAAGCAACAAAAGAGCAAGTAAATTTTATGGTAAAAAAACTTTTGGGAATTCATGGAGAAATGAAGCCCTTTGATATTAGTGATTCTTTTGCGGTCGCAATTACACAAATTCAGAGAGGTTGAGTTTATCGGGGAGATTTCCCCCGAATTTTTTAGTGAGCAGGAGTTCCTGTTGCACCAGCGACAGCATGTGGCATATACAAGTGGAGAACTTCAAATTGAAGATACCAAACAGAAACACTAACGATATAACCAATAGCGACTGTCCAAGCATATTTCATATGTGATCCAAAAGTATAAATTCCGTGCATTCTTCCCATTACACCAACACCCGCAGCAGAACCGAATGAAATTAAACTTCCACCAACTCCAGCAGTAAGTGTAACAAGCATCCATTGATCAAGACCAATCTCAGGATTTGCTTTTAGAACAGCACTCATAACAGGAACATTATCAACAATTGCAGAAAGAACACCAACACCAATATTTACCGCAGTTGGCGAATACATGTCATAAAGTTGAACCGCCAAGTTTAGGAATCCAAGGAAGTGTAAAGCACCAACAGCACCAAGAATACCAACAAAGAAAATCAGTGTGTTGTGTTCAATTTTAGAGATTGCATGGAAAATATCTGGAGAGTTCGCCTCTTTTGAAACCTCTTTAAGTGAATAAGAGTAGAGTTTAAGAATTGAAAGACCAAATAGCATTCCCCACATTGGAGGTAAGTGGAAAAGTTGTTTTCCAAGAACAGCAGTAGCGATTGTGAATACACCTAAATAGATAATTTTCTTTCCACCAGGTAGGATTGTTGGAATTTCTTCATTACCAAGTGGTTTTGGTTTCTCTTGAGGAACAAATTTAGAGAGAATAAATGCAGTAGCTAACCAACCAAGAATTGAAGCAGGGAATAGGAACATGAAATCTACAAAAGCACCTTTTCCAGCAGTCCAAGCCATAAGAGTTGTAATATCACCAAATGGCGACCAAGCTCCACCAGCATTTGCAGCAACTACGATATTAATTGCACCTGGAACAAGGAAATCTTTTCTCTCTTTTTCAAGTGTAATAAGAACAGTTGAAAGAATTAGAGCAGTTGTTAAATTGTCTGCAACTGGAGATAGGAAGAAAGCGATAAAACCTGTTACCCAAAATAGTTGTCGATAAGTGTAACCTTTTGAGATAAGATTATGTTTTAAAACATCAAAAACTTTTCTATCAACAAGAGCTTCGATAAATGTCATTGCAACATACAGGAAGAAGAAAATTTCCGCAATTTCTAAAATTAGATGATCGATTTCATGTTCAAGTGGTCCCATTGAATAACCGTTGAAATGGTAATAGAAACCGATAAAGATGAACATACTTGTTCCTAAAAATAGAGCGGGTTTGGCTTTGTCAATCTTAAATTGCTCTTCTGTTGCGATAAAGAAATATCCAACAACAAAAAAACCTAGCATTATAAAGCCAAAGGCAGTGGTTGATAAATCTACCCATTCTGAAGACATACAGAACCTTTTTAAATGTTATTTACATTATTTTAACATTAAATATTTAAGAGTAGATTTTAAAACTGAAATTTATGAAAATGTTAAAATTATTAAAAATTAAAAAAAAGGAATATATATGATAAAAATACTTTTAATATTGTTAGTATTGACAAATTCAATTTTTGCGGTAACTTGTATGCAGCTAAAAAAACCAGAATTTGATAAAAGCAGAGCACTATATTCTGTCATAGAAAACACACCCGCTTCTTTAGATTCAAATATTTCATCAGACGACAAAAACACCTATTTTTACTCTGATCATTTTCGAGTAATAATTGGGAACTCCTATGCAAGTTCTGTTTTAGAAAAAGAGAGAATAGAGAGAGTTTTAAGTTATGCGGAATCTTCTTGGGAAAAAGAGATTGAAAATATTGGATTTCAACAACCATACAATTCTGAAAAATATTTTTTAGATATTTATATGGGGAACAAGTCGGCATATAATTTTGCGGAGAGTAAATATGTCTCTATTTCATCAAGCTATGCGGGATTTGCAACATATTATAGCGATGGAACACCCTATTTTATTTTAAATCCATCAATTGAAGATTCTGTAATTCAGGCAACAATTGCACACGAATTTTTTCACACAATTCAATACAGCTATTTTGACGGAGATGCAATGAGCGATGAGGTCTGGTATGCGAATATTTGGTTTCTCGAGGCAACTGCGGTTTTAATGGAAGATGAAGTTTTTCCTGACAACAACGACTACATCAGATTTGTGGATAATTACAAAAATTACATTTACAAAAGTCTTGAGTATTACAATGGTTCAGCAGAGTATGGAAAGGTTTTACTTTTCAAATTTCTGAAAGAGAAATATGAGAACTTTGATGTGATTTTCACTGCTTTACAGGAAATTGATGAAGAGACAAAATTTTTAGAAGTTTTGGAAAACAATATTTCAAATTTTCACACGGACTTGCTTGAATTTGGAAAGTGGATTTTAGATCCTGAAAATCATTTTGAAGATGGTGATTTATACGATTCTGCAATTCCTTCGACCTCATCGCTTTCTGCAACTACTGTTGGTCATCTTGGGTTTCAATTTATTAAAGACAGCGGAGAATATTACAACTCGTCAAATCCGCAATATTTACAAAGTTCATTTTCTGGTGAAAGCGAAAAAGTCGAAAATCTTGAAAACGGAATTATAATTTTAAATACTTCTGGCGAAAATCTTGACACTTCTGTTCTCTCAAAAAACAAGAAAACTTCTCTCGATTTAAAAACTGGTTGGAATATGATTGCAAATCCTTATAAAGAGACAATTTCTCTTTATGACGAATTCAATAATTCACTCGTTTGGATTTTCAGAAATAATGAATATTTAGCATTTTCAGAAATCAAAGATTATAAAAGAGTTTTAGAAGCCCAAAATATTTTTATAGATGAACTGCTTTCTGGTGAAGGTGCTTGGGTTTATATTGAAAATGATGAAAGTATAAATTTATTTGGTGAAAATATATTAAAATTTGATGAATTGGAAATTGACGAAAATTGGAAACTTACAAATATTTCAGGTTCAACCTTTAACACTAATTTCTTGCCGAAAGATGTAACTATCTTTTATTTTGATAACTCTTTAAACAATTATCGAATTTTACAAAATGGAGCAAAGGTTGAAAATTTTGAAAAAGTAGATGAAATCTCTGTTGGCAGTGGCTATTTTATTAAGAAAACAGGAGAATAAGAAAAAATTGAACAATACAATTTATATTGCTGATGATGACAAAAATTTATTAAATTTATACTCATCAATCTTTGATTCTGAAGAGGATGAATTAGATTTTTTTTCAGATGAAGAATCGAGCGATGAAAAATTTTCTATCAAACTCTTTGAAGACGGATTTTTTCTCGTAGATGAGTTTAAAAAAATATATGAAAAAGGGGAAGAAATTCCTCTTGTTATTCTTGATATGCGAATGCCTCAAATGAATGGTTTTGAAACAGCAAAAAGAGTTCGAGAAATTGATAAAAATACAATCGTAATAATTATTACAGCTTATCACGAACTCTCAATTTCAGAAATTCGTTCGGAACTAAAAACTGGAATCTATTATTTCAAAAAACCTTTCAATGAAGATGAACTCTATTCTCTTGTTGATTCCGCTTTAAAGCAGTGGAATAATTTTAAAGAGTTAGCTGAATTAAAAAATAATTTAGAATTAAAAGTTGAGGAACGAACAAAAGAGCTTAAGAAATCGAAAAAGTTAATTGAAAAAGCCCATCAAAATATAAAAGATAGTATAAATTATGCTTCAATTATTCAGAAATTGATTCTTCCAAACAAAACTATTTTAAGTGAGTATTTTTCTGAAAACTTTATTTTTTGGAAACCAAAAGATATTGTTGGCGGTGATATATATTTTATAGTTGAGTTGGATAGCAAAGAAGAAGTTATTGTTATGGTTTTGGATGGTGCTGGACACGGAGTTTCAGGAGCTTTTTTAACAATGCTTGTTAAGGCGATTGAAAATCAAATTGTTGCAGAGATAAATAGTGGTTTTTTAGAACCGAGTCCTGCAAAAATTTTAGAAGAGTTTAATATAAGTTTAAAAACTATTCTGGAAGAGGGAAAATCTAAAATCGCCTCTATCGGTTTTGACGGTGCTGTTTTATACTACAATAAATCTACAAATAAGTGTCTCTTTGCAGGTGCTAAATCGGACCTCATCATTGTTGATAAAAATGGTATGTGTGTGATAAATTCAGACCGAAAAAATGTCGGTTTTCCGCGAATTAAAATAGATCAAAAATATACAGATCAAGAAATTGAGGTTGAAAAAGGAATTAAGATGTATCTTTTCACGGATGGAATTGTTGATCAAATTGGAAAAAATGGTAAATTTGGCAAGAGCCAACTCTTCTCTATTCTCTCAAAAAAATGGAGTTTAGATGAGGTAGGAGAAAAAGTTGAGAGAGCTTTTTTTAAACATAAATCTGATTTTGAACAAAATGACGATGTAACTATTTTAGGAATTGAGTTTTAAATCTATCAGAAAAAAATAAAGGAAAAAAATGAACAATATAATCTATATTGCAGACGATGACAAAAATTTACTAAATCTCTACTCTTCTATTTTCAGTTCAGAAGAGAGCGATGAACTAGATTTTTTCTCAGATGAAACAGATAGTGAAGAGTTTTCTATCAAACTTTTTGAAGATGGATATTTTCTTGTAGAAGAGTTTGAAAAAGCCTATCAGCGAGGTGAAAAAATTCCAATTGTTATTCTTGATATGCGAATGCCTAAAATGAGTGGTTTTGAAACTGCTAAAAAAGTTCGTGATATTGATGAAAATGTGATTGTTATTATCATTACTGCTTATTCGGATGTCTCAATGTCAGAAATCCGTTTTCAATTAAAAAATGGAATATACTATTTCAAAAAACCTTTTAATGAAGATGAGCTATATTCTCTTGTTGATTCAGCTCTAAAACAATGGAATCATTTGCAGGAAATTATTCAGTTAAAAGATGCACTTAACAAAAATAATATATTTCTTGAAGATAGGGTAAAAGAGGAAGTTGAGAAGAGTCGAGACAAAGATAGAATTATTGCACGACAACAGAGACTCTCTTATATTGGTGAAGTTCTTTCAAGTGTTGCTCACCATTGGAGACAACCATTAAATCAGCTCACTCTCCTTATTGAAGATTTAAATGATGGCTATAAATATGGTGATTTAAATCAAGAATATTTTGAGAAAAACAGTGAAGATATGGTTAAAATTGTAAATTACATGTCAAAAACAATTGATAATTTTAGGGACTTTTTTGCACCAAATGAACAAGAGACAATATTTCCTGTTGCGGAAGCGATTGAAAATGCTTTAGAACTCTACGATTTATCAATCAAGCATGACTCAATAAATATTGAACTTGATGTTGATTCAAATTTAAAAATCAAGGGTTTTGTCAATGAATTTAGCAGGGTTGTTGTTTCACTTGTTGAAAATTCGCATGATGCAATTTTGAGAAACAATATTGAGTTACCAAAAATCAAAATTTCTGTAACTCAAAAAAACGATCTTGTCAATGTGAAAATTATCGATAATGCTGGAGGTGTCTCCGAAGAATTTATTGAAAAAGTTTTTGATCCATATTCGACTATTAAAAATCAGACAAAAGGAACAGGTCTCGGTCTATTCTTTTGTAAAGTTGTTGTTGAGAGTCATATGAATGGAAATATTGGAATAGAAAATTTTGAAAACGGTATCGCGGTAGAAATGAGTTTTATGGAGCAGAAAGATTGAAAAAAAGTGAGCAAAAGATAAAAGTTGAAAGAACAGAGGCGATTCTTTTGGAACTAATTCCAGAAGCAATTTCAACTCTCTCAGATGACAGAATAAGCGGTTTGGCTGTTGTTGATGTTGTATGTTCTCGAGGTCGAGACGATGCAAAAGTGTATTTAGACAGTGCATTTGTCGAAGAGAATGAAAAAGGGAGGATTGTTTCACAACTCTCAAAAGCTCGTGGAGTAATTGAGAGATATTGTGCAAGTGAGCAAGGGTGGTTTAAATCACCAAAACTCTCTTTTGAGTTTGATACTCTTCTTCAAAAAGAGAGCAAAATAGAAGAACTATTTAAAAAAATCCAAAAAGATTAAATATTATCTCTGATACCTAAATCAGCAACAAGTTTGTTATAACTCTCTCTGTTGCTCTTTTTAAGGTATCTCATAAGTCTTTTTCTTTTACCAACAAGTTTTAATAAACCAAGTCTTGAAGAGTGATCTTTATGATTATCTTTTAAGTGTTCTGTAAGTTGAGAAATTCTCTTTGAAAAAATTGCGATTTGAACTTCTGGAGAACCCGTATCACCATTTTGTCTAGCAAATTCAGAGATAATTTGACTCTTTTGTTCCAATTCTAAAGCCATTGCTGACCTCCTTAACGGTTTTTAATTTAAAGTTTGTTATTTTATCAAAAAAAACTGATATAAATATTATTCTTTTTTGATAGTATATTTACAAAAAAAGATAAGTTTTGAAAATTATTCACACTTCAGATTGGCATTTGGGTCAAAATCTTATTCGTCACTCTCGAGAAAAAGAGCATAAAGAGTTTTTATCTTGGCTTCTTAAAACTCTACAAGAGAAAGAGATAGAGCTTCTTCTAATTTCTGGTGATATTTTTGACACCGTAACACCTCCAAACAGTGCTTTAACACTCTATTACGATTTCCTTTCTGAGACTAAAAAAATAGAGAGTTTGAAAAAAGTTGTTGTTGTTGCGGGAAATCACGATTCAATTTACAACCTTTCCGCACCAAAACAGCTTTTAGAGAATTTAAATATAAAAGTTGTGGCAAGTGGCGAAAACTTGGACGATGAAATTTTGCATATTCCAGATTTTGGGATAGTTTGTGCAGTTCCGTATCTTCGCGATGGAGTTTTAAAAAAGTTCAAAAGCGGTGAGACCTCATCGGAAAGAAGCACACAAATTCAAAATGGACTTCAGAAACATTATGAGGAACTTTATAAAAAAGCGAGAGAGATTTCGGAAGATTTGCCAGTTATTGCAACTGGACACTTAACAACTCTACGAGGTGAGATCGGGGACGGAGAGCGAAATATCTATATCGGAAATCTTGATGGAGTCCCAAGTGAAATTTTTAAAGATTTTGATTATGTAGCACTTGGACATCTTCATAAATGTCAAAAGGTTTCTGAGAAAATATATTACAGCGGTTCGCCAATTCCACTCACTTTTAAAGAGGCAAAAAACAAGCAATTTGTTATGTTTTACAACAGTGGTGAGATTGAAAAAATTGAAGTTCCCCGTTTTCGTGAAATTGTCTCAATCTCAACAAATTTACAAAATCTTGATGCTGAACTCTCAAAATTAGAACCTGAAAGTTTTGTAGAGGTATTTATTTTAGATGAGTTTGGTGAATATGCTAGAAACCAGATTTCTGATATTTCTAAAAATCATGATTTGCATATTTTGTCAGAAAGATTCGATTACAAAAAAGTCGAAGATGAAAATGTTGAAAAAGAGGAGAAAATTGTAAATCTAAATACGGTTAAACATGAAGATATTTTTTTAGAGCTGTTTGAAAAGAGTGAAAGAAAGGATTCTTTGTTACAAAAATATAGAGAGATTGTCGAGGAGATAGAGATTTGAAAATTCTAAAATTACACTTAAAAAATATAAATTCACTGTATGGAAATCACAAAATAGATTTTACTAAATTTGAAGATGGAATTTTTCTAATCACTGGTGTAACGGGTAGCGGAAAAACAACAATTCTTGATGCAATTTCACTCGCACTTTATGGCGAAACTCCAAGAATTGGAGGAAAACAAAGCAAAGATGTTTTGATGACAAAAGGAGCAGAGGAACTTTTTTCAGAATTGCATTTTGAGATTGCGGGTAAGATTTATGTTTCAAAATTTTCAATTACCAAAACAAAAACAGGAACAATTAAAAATCCACATATGGAGATTTCTTCAGACGGAGTAATTTTAGAGAGTGGTTTGACAAAAGTTAAAAACTATATTTTTGACCTCATCGGCTTACAATTCAATCAATTTATTCGCTCTGTTCTTCTTGCTCAAGGCTCTTTTGACTCTTTTTTAAAAACAAATGAGGCTGAAAAAGCTGAAGTTTTGGAAAAATTGACCGACTCACAAATTTACCGAGAAATTTCCCAAAAAGTTTATGAAAAGACGAAGGCGATGCAGAGAGAAAAAGAGCTTTTACAAAATATTATTGAAAACTACAAGCCAGTTTCTGAAACTGAAATTGCTGAAAAATTGCAACTCTTAGAAACTGAAATCTCAAACTTGGATTTAGAAAATCTTTCGGAACAAATTTCTCAAATTCAAAAATTAGAGACTGAAAAAAATGCAAAATCTCAAAATTTGAAACAGATTCATGAACTTGGAACAAGCAAAAGAAAAAACTTAGAACAGACTGAAAACAGAATTGTAGAATTACAAAACTCGAATACAAATCTGAATTCTGAATTGGAAAAGTTGGAAAATTTCTTTCGTGAAAATTCTTTTCGTTCGGAATTGAAAGATGATTTTTCTGAAATTGTAAATCGGGTAAAAGATGTTGAAAAAGAGAAAAAGAGTTTCGCAAATCTTCAAATCTCAAAAAGTTTAAATGAAATTGAAAATCGACTCTCCCAAATTGAGAATATTTTGGAAATTGAGAATTTGTCGGTTTATCAAAAAGAGATTTCCGAATTGGAATCTTTTCAAAAATTTAGTTCTCAAAAAGAAAAAATAGATTCTGATTTGGGAGTTTTGAAGCCTCAAAATTTGGAATTAGAAAAAAGATTTTGTGAAACATCGGAGATTTTTGAGCAACTTTCTCAAAAACGGGAACAGGAAAAGTTGATTTTGAGTTATGAAGAGGAACGGGCAAATTTGGTTGATGGCGAACCGTGTCCAGTTTGTGGAGCGACTGAACATCCGCTTTTTTCTGAAAAACCAAATATTGATGAGACTGAACGAGTTTGGAAAAGATATAAAAAAGATAAGTCAAATTTGGAAAAAGATTTAAATCAGATTTCTCAAAAAGTCGCTATTTTGGAGAATCAAAAAACTCAAGTTTCCGCAGAATTAGACTTAAACAGTTTTAAAAATCTGAATTCCGATGAGGTCGCAAAACTTCTTGTTGAAAAAAAATCTCGAATTCAATTTTTTGAAAATATTCAAAAAGAGGAAAAAAATCTTTTGAAAGAGAAAAAAGATGCTGAAAAATATTCCATTTTAAAAGAGCGATACGAGAATGGATTGAATTTTATAAATGCTAAATTTGAAAAATATCGAGTTTCTGGAATTGCTGATTTGAAAAAAATCCGACAAGAAATTTCAGAAAATGAACAAACTCAAATTAAATTTAAAAATCAAATCTCTGTAAATTCTCAAACTCTTCAAAATTTGGAAAGTCAAATCTCTCATTTAAATCATGATTTAAAAATCGAGAGAGAGAATTATAGAAATATGGAAAATGAGATTTCTGAACTTTCCAATCAAATTTCTGCTTTTCCAAATTTGGAAAGTCTTCAGACCCAATTTTCTGAAAATAAGAAATTGCATAATGATTTTATTTTGCAAAAAGGCGAGTTACAAGGTATTTTGAAGCGAAATTCAGAAAACAGAAAAACTTATGAAACAAGCAAGAAGAAGCTAGAAAATATCAAAATTGAGTTACATGATTTAGAAATTTTAAATGGAGAGATTGGTTCTAGTGGCGGGGCGAAATATCAGAAAATTGCTCAAGAAAAGACTCTTCAAATGCTTGTTATTTTGGCAAACGATCATCTCTCAAAAATCAGTGATCGTTATAGACTAAAACGGACTGAAAAATTAAACTTGTCGATAATTGATAAGTTTTATGGAAATCACGAGCGGGAAATTTATACACTTTCGGGCGGTGAAACTTTTTTAGTTAGTCTCTCTCTGGCACTTGCACTCTCTGATTTTTCAAGTGAAAATATTGAGATAAATTCAATTTTTCTTGATGAAGGTTTTGGAACTCTTGATGAAGATAGTCTTGAAATCGTTCTTTCTGCTCTCAACTCTTTGCAAAGTCGCGGAAAATCGATTGGAGTAATTTCGCATGTTCAACTTTTGAAAGAGCGAATATATTCTCAGGTTTTAGTTAAAAAAATTGGAGATGGCTTTTCAAAAATAGAGATTTTATAATTTTAAATTCTAATATTTCTATTTTTTGCTATAATCCCGCCCACAAAAGTTCATAGAGTAGTAATTCTTATCTAAAGGTTGCACAAATCTGTGTGAATGGCTACTCGGTAAAAAACCTTTTAAAATTTAAGGAGCTTATATTGGTTACTATTAAAGACCTACTTGAGAGCGGGGTTCATTTCGGACACCAAACTAGACGATGGAATCCAAAGATGAAAAAATTCATCTTCGGTGTTAGAAAAAATATTTACATTATCGATCTTCAAAAAACTCTTCGATACTTCAGATACACTTATAATATTGTTAAAGATGCTTCTGCTGAGGGAAAAACAATCCTTTTTGTTGGAACAAAAAAACAAGCAAGAACTTCTATTCAAGAGTGGGCTGAAAAAAGTGGAATGCCATATGTTAATAACAGATGGTTAGGTGGAATGCTTACAAACTTCTCAACAATCAAACAATCTATCAAAAAACTCGACATCATTGAAAACATGGAAGAGAGCGGACAAATCAATCTTCTTACTAAAAAAGAGGCTTTAACTCTAAGAAGAAAGAAAGATAAACTTCTTGCTTACCTTGGTGGAATTAAAGAGATGAGAGAACTTCCAGATATGCTTTTTGTTGTTGATGCTGTTCGAGAAAACATTGCAGTTGAAGAAGCAAGATCACTTGGAATTCCTGTTGTAGCTCCACTTGATACAAACTGTGATCCTGATGTTATCGACTACCCAATTCCTGGGAACGATGATGCTATTCGATCAATCAACCTTTTCTGTAAAGAGATGGCTGAGGCAATTAATGAAGGTAGAGCATCTGTCGAAAATACTGAAGAAGAAAATGTAGAAACTCCTGCAACAGCAGAATCAAGCGAAGAAGTTCCATCTGCTCCAAAAGAGGAAGAAGTTCCGTCTGCTCCAAAAGAGGAAGAAATTCCATCTGCTCCAAAAGAGGAAGAAATTCCATCTGCTTCAAAAGAGGAAGAAGTTCCATCTGCTCCAAAAGAAGAGAAATAAAAACCGAAACAATTCTGTTTCAAAACTAAATTACAATTAAAAAATCCAGAACACTCTGTTCTGGAAAAAATTCAGGAAAAAAAATGAAAATTGATGCTAAATTAGTAAAAGAGTTAAGAACTGCTACAGACGCTCCAATGATGGATTGTAAAAAAGCACTTGTAGAAGCTGAGGGTGATTTTGAAAAAGCAAAAGAGATTCTTAGAGATAAAGGAATGTCTAAAGCTGGTAAAAAAGCGGATAGAGTTGCAAGTGAAGGTTTAGTTGATGTTGTTGTTGCTGAAGATTTCAAAAGTGCAACAGTTGCGGAAATCAATGCTGAAACAGACTTTGTTGCTAAAAATGACAGATTTAAAGCACTTGTAAAAGAGACTACGGAATTTTTCCACAACAGCTCTGCTACTGATGTTGAAACTGCAATTACTGCTGATTACAATGAAAAACCTTTCGCTGATTATTTTACAGAAGAGACTGCAAAAATTGGTGAAAAAATTGTAGCAAGAAGATTTGAAAAACTTTCAGGAAATCTTGTAAATGGATACGTTCATTCAAACGGTCGAGTTGGTGTTCTTATTGGAATTGATACAGATAAACCTGCTGAAATGGCAACAATTGCAAAAAATATCGCAATGCATGCTGCGGCAATGAAACCAAATACTCTCTCTTACAAAGATTTTGATGCAAACTTTGTTGAAGAAGAGACAAAAGGTAGAATTGAAGCTATTAAAACTGAAAACGAAGAATTAGCTAGACTTGGAAAACCACTTAAAAATGTTCCACAATTTATTTCAAGATGCCAATTAACTGATGAGGTTTTAGCAAATGCAAAAGCTGAAATTGAAAATCAGTTAAAAGCAGAAGGAAAACCAGAGAAAATTTGGGATCGAATTGTTCCGGGGAAACTTGAAAGATTTGTAGCTGATAATACAACTCTTGACAAAGAGATGGCACTTCTTGATCAAAACTTTGTAATGGATGATTCTATGACAGTTGCGGAAGCGATTGAAAAAGAGGCTAAAAAAGCTGGTGCAAAAGCTGAACTAACTGGATATATTAGATTTGAGCTTGGTGATGGAATTGAGAAAAAACAAGAACTATCATTTGCTGAAGAAGTAGCTGCACAAACAAAATAATTTCTTCCCGCAATTGCGGGAAACCCTCCATTTTTAAATTACTCCTCCAAAATTTAATTCAATATAATTAAAAGCAAATTTAAAAGAGATGACATGGCAAAAAAAAAGAGTTCAAAATTTGAGTGTCAAAGTTGCGGGTATCAAAGTTTGCAAAATTTTGGTAAATGCCCTAGCTGTAAAGATTGGGATACTTTTGTAGAGATTGTTGAAGAGAAAAAGAGTTCAAAATCTCGACCAGTTTCAATAACTTCTAGCGATAAGGTCATTTCAATTGTTGATGTTGAGACAACTGAAGTTGAGCGAGAGACAACACTTAATTCAGAATTAGATTTAGTTCTAGGTGGCGGAATTGTTAAAGGTTCGCTTGTTCTTATTGGAGGTTCGCCAGGAGTTGGAAAATCGACACTGCTTTTAAAAGTTGCGGGAAATCTTTCAAAAAATGGTTCTGTCTTATATGTAAGTGGAGAGGAATCGCTTTCACAAATCAAAATTCGTGCCGACCGCTTGGAAGTTTCTGAAAAAGATTTATATCTCTATTCTGAAATTGAGTTTGAAAAAATTCTGGAAAAAGTAGAAGAAAACGAATACAAAACACTTGTGATAGATTCAATTCAGACACTCTACACCTCATCGATAACGAGTTCCCCTGGAAGTGTTACCCAAGTTCGAGCCGTAACATTTGAGTTGATGAGACTTGCAAAAAGTCGTGGAATTTCAATTTTTATAATTGGACACATCACAAAAGAGGGTTCGATTGCTGGTCCAAGAGTTTTAGAACATATGGTTGATGTTGTTCTCTATTTTGAGGGCGAAATGAGTTCGGAATTGCGAATTTTACGAGGATTTAAAAATCGTTTCGGAGATACAAGTGAAGTTGGAATTTTTGAAATGAGTCGCGACGGATTACAGAGTGCAAAAAATATCACATCAAAATTTCTTTCTCGCTCAAAACCGCAATCTGGATCAGCTCTTACAGTTGTGATGGAAGGTAGTCGCCCAATTATTTTAGAAGTTCAGGCTCTTGTTAGTGAAAGTTATTCACCAAATTCAAAACGAAGTGTAAATGGATTTGAGCAAAATCGACTCAATATGCTACTTGCACTTCTTGAGAAAAAATTGGAATTACCCTTAAATCAGTATGATGTTTTTGTAAATATCACAGGCGGAATTCGGATTTCAGAAACAGCTTCAGATTTGGCAATTGTTGCTTCAATAATTTCTTCTTTCCGAAATAGACCACTCTCAAAAGAGACAATTTTTATTGGTGAAGTTTCGCTTATCGGCGATGTTCGAGATGTCTTCTCTCTTGATACTCGAGTTCGTGAAGCTGTTTCACAAGGAATTAAACGAGCAATTGTTCCAAAAAAAGTCTCACCAGATATTTCCGTTGAAACTTTTATTGTTGATGAGGTTCAAAAAGTTGTTGAGTGGATGTAAAATTTAATTTTCTACAATAAGATAATTTCGCAAATTTTTTGAAATTATTTCTATTTTTTGTTGAAGTCCTTCGACCTCATCAGGCAATTTAGAGCCTTTATAGAAAAGAAATTTTCCGCGATTTTTTAACAAATGTGAAGATATTTTTAAGAGTGTTTTTGTATCTGTAACAGCTCGAGAAGTTATTAAATCTACCTTTTCGATTTGCAAATTTTCAACTCTCTCTGAAAAAATATCCATATTTTTTAAACCCAATTCACTTTTGACATAGTGCAAAAAAGAACTCTTCTTTTTTATCGGTTCAACAAGTATCGCCCGTTTTTCTCGATTCGCAATTGCAATTGGAATCGCAGGAAATCCCGCTCCGCTACCAACATCAAGAAAAGATTCAAACTCTATTTCTGAAATTGGAAAAAGCGAATCTTCAACAGATTCTCGAATCTCTCTTTCACTCATTCTTGTCAAATTATGAACTCGATTCCACTTTTGCAAGAGTGAAATATATTTTTCAATATCATTTTCCACAAAGAGCCTTTTTACTCTATCTTATCAAAGTTTTAAAAATAGCCTATCTCTGTTCGCAGTTTTTCCAAAAAAACAAGATATTTAAATTTTTCTTGAAGAAGAGTTTTCTCAATTTGTAAAGTTTGGATCTCACGAGCATTTACAAAAAAGAGATTGCTTGTTCCAACTTCATATTTTAGGTTTTCAGCTTTTTCAAGCTCTCTAACAAGCTCTAACTCTTCTCTTCTATTCTCCAAATTCCCTTTTAAAGTTTCTAACGAAAAAAGAGTATTTTGCAGAGCTGTTGAAATCTCAGCAATTTTTTTCTCTCGCAATTTTCTAATATTTCCTAAATTTTGTAGAGTTTCACCAAGTTTTCCCTCATACTGATTTTGCTCAATTGGGAAATTCATGTTCAGCGAAACTTTAAATCCATCACCATATTTAAAATCATGCACTCCATAAAGTGATAAATCTAAATCAGGGTATTTGAGTAGTTTCGCATTTTTCAGCTCTTTTTGGAATTTCTCTTTCTGGTAATCTAGCATTTTTAAATCAGGACGATTCTCTTTTGCAATTTGTAAGATTTCATCAAAATTAAAATTTACAAATTCCACTTGAACGGAGTTTTTTAAATAGAATTTTTCCTCAAATTCATCAGTGGAAATATTTAGGAATTTCACAAACTCTCTTAAACTATTTTTTAAATCTCGTTTTGCAGACAGAACTCGATTTTCTCGATTTAAAATTGTTTGCCGAATTTCAAGAAGTGTAATTCTTGGTAGCGAACCATTTTTGACTCTTTTTTCAATAAACTCTTTTCGCTTGTTTGCTTTTTTATAGAGCTTCTCTTCTAAATTCAGAACTAAACTATTTTCCAAAAGCGAAAAATATGATTTTACTATTTGTAAATATAATTTCCTTAATTCATCTTTTGAACTGAATTTGCTCCGCAAACTCTCTAAATTTGCAATTTCTAGGTCTGTTTTAGCTCTATTTGTTCCGCCGAAAAATTGAAATATTGGCATTTTTAAACCAAAAAGCATCTCGCCTTTTTCGCCTGTTTTAATATTGTTGTATTCTTGAGTTCCAATAGATTTTCTGTATCCAGTCAAAAATTCTAATCCATTTTCAAACTTCTTTTTTACAAAAATCTCATCATATTCCGCAACACTTTTAGGATACTCTTTATCCTCTATTTTTCCACTCAATCGTGTATCAAATGAACTCTGTTTCTGCTTGATTTTCTCTTTTGCTACCTTTTCAGAATTAAAAAGAGTCTCAAAAAATGGATTGCTCTCATTTAAAAATTCTGATATTTTTTCTGGAGTAAAAAGCTCTTTTGAGTTTAAGCTTGAAAGCAAAACAAGAGATAGGAAAATTTTCTTATTCATAAATTTTATTTTCTGCCTTAAAAAACAGAAAACTCCTTTTTAAAAAATTCTATCAAACATTTTTAAAGGTCAAAAGCTTTTATAATATTCTCTTCGGTTGGTTCAACAAAGAAATTATTTTTATACCAATTTGAGATTTCTAAAACTCTTTCAGGATTCTCTTTTCGATATTTTTTCAATTTCTGGATTGCAATTTCTAACTCTTCACGATTTGAAGCAAATTCCCAGATTTCACCCTGTCCAAACTCAACAAGCGGATTTGCCGTCAAATTATTTTGAGACTCAATAATGACAACTGAAACTCCAACAGCAACACCTTCAACTGCTGTTCCAGATTCATCGGTAATCATAATTTCTGATGTTTTGAACAAATCATATAAGTTTCCTGAAACAAGTTTAAAACTTTCTGGAATTTGAAATTCTGAAGCTTTTTGAGTTGGGTGTAATTTTAATTGCAATTTAGTATTTTTACAAATTTCAAATAAATTTATTGTTCTGTCTTTAAAATATGGTGTTAATAAAAGTATTTCTGACCTGTCTAAATTATTTTTAAATGCAAATAGATCTTTATATCTTAATGAAACACCAAGTTCTAAAAAATTATTTTTTATGTAATATTTACCATTTACTAATATTCGATGAGGTGCAGATAAAGTTTTAAAATCCTCTTCAAAAATATAAGTATTGAAATAAGTTGGATAATTTATATAGAGTTGAGAACCAATTATCTCGGCTTTTCCATTTGCAGTTTTATACCCAAAGTTAAAACTTCTCTCAATTACTTGAAATTCATTCCATGAAATAATCTTTTTAAAATTCATTTCTGAAATATTTTTTCCTACAAAATAGCGACTAAAAGCTTCAAAGCTCTGGTTTCTTATATCTTTAATAATATGATAATTGAATTGTCTATTTTTATCTAAAAGAGTCAAGGTTTGAAATGGATAAATAAATATTTGAAAGAATATTTTTGGCAAATCTGAAAATTTAACAATTTGAAAATCAAAAAGATATTTTTCATTTTTTAAAATATTTAAAATTCTAAAAAAAGATATTGGATTTATTCCTAATTTAAATATTCTAAGCAAATAAGAGTATTCGATATTTTTTTTATCAAGAACTTCTGGTAACCCTTGAAAATATTTATCATAGAATTCATTTTTTTCTAAAACTTGTTCAGAAATCAAAAAAGTATCTATTAGAATATTTTTGTCTTTAATTTGCTTATTGAAGATAATTGAGAAAATAATTTTATGAACTACAAAAAGAGAAAGCTTGAAACTCATTTTCAAATAAAAAATAAAAATAGATTTGAAAAATTCTATAAAAATATTATTCTTGCCCTCTATTTTTAGGAAATAATTTTTTGGAAAATCTGAAACATATGGATTTGCAGTTAAAGTTGTATTTATAATTGCAAAGAAGTTTTTAGACTTCTTTTTATTTATAAAGTCAAAAAACTCTTTTAAATTCATTTATTTGCGGTAATAATAAGAGTATCACCTCTTTTATTCTTTTTTAGAATGTCTAAAAAATCACTATTTACTTTTTCAAAAAGTGAATTCATTTCTAGCTCAAAACTATTACTTCCACTAAAAAGTTTAGTATTTGTAGTGGCATCAACAAATCTCTTTTGTGGTTCGCCTGTAAAATACCAATTCAAATAATTTACGATGGTATATTCATGTCTATTTGCAACTTTAATATTTTTAAAACCAATCTTGTCTAAAAGTTTATAAATTGTTTCTTCATAAAAATAGCTGTAATGTGCTTTATGCCAAAAAAACTTATTAAACTTTTTTCTGTTTTCTTCAGGTAAAAAGAAATTTAAAGCCTCATTCCTATTTGGTAGTTCAAGATAAATTCGACCATCTTCTTTTAAAGATTTGTAAATTTCTTCTAAAACAGTTGTTGGATTTGGCATATGGTCAATTGCATTAATAGAAATAATTAAGTCATATTGCTTTGGAAAGGATAGTTTTTCAAAAAATCCGTAATAAGCATAAATATTTAAACTTTTCATATATTCAACATAAGACTTATTTAGTTCAGTTGCAGATAGAGTAGAAACATTATCTTTGATTGCATAAAGCAATGAACCAGCACCTGCACCAATATCTAAAACATCATCTCCATCTTTAAGATAAGGATTCAAATGAGAAATAAGATTGTCTAAAGTTTTAAATCTTTCTTCAAAATGTTCTTGAACTTCTATATCTGTTTCTTGCAAACTATTTGTTGCGGTATAAATATCATTGTAGTATTCTTCTAATTCATCAGAATTCAATTCAATAGCTTGAAAAAAATGACCACAATCTTCGCATTGAACAATTAAACCCTCGCCTTCTCTAATTTCAGTAGCGATAGTTTTGTAATTTTCACTTTCACATAAATTACATTTTATCATCTATTATTCTCCAATATATTTATAAAGTTTTGCATATTTTCTAAATCAGAAACACCAATTCTTCTGTAATCTTTTAAAAACTCTTGAGAAAAGTTCCGTCTAATTAAAATAGAATTTTCTTTCAATTCTGACATAAACTCTTCTTCATTCTTAATTTCAAGTTTTGCAACTAAAAAATTTGAAACACTGTTACTGTATTCAAGACCCAATCGATTGAGTTCAGTTTTAAGAAACTCTAAACTTTTTAAAGTCTCTTTAATGTTTTTTTCAACTAGATCAAAATTATCTAAAAGAACAATTGAAGAATTGATTGCAAATTGACTCAATTCATGCATTGGTTTTACTTTAGAAAGATTTGATATATTTGTTTCATTACTAATAATATAACCAACTCTAGCAGATGCTAAACCTATTGCCTTTGAAAATGTTCTTACAACAATTAGGTTTTGAAAACTGTTAATATATTTGCTCATTGTTGTATTAATAAAATGAAAATAAGCTTCATCAACAACAGCAAGAATATTTTTTTTCTCACACTCTTTTATTAGTTTTAATAAATTTTCTTCTGTCTGTTCAACTCCAAGAAAACCATTTGGGTTTTCAATTACAACCATCTTGGTTTTTAAAGTAATTTGAGAAATCATCTTGTCAAAGTCTAATGAGAAATCTTTTTCAAAATTTATACTTTTAACAGTTGCACCAAACATTTTTGCATAAACTGAATACATTGCATATGATGGTTCATGTAAAACAATTTCATCTCCATCTTCTATATAAGTTTCAAATATTGATTTAATTGATTGATCAGACCCAGAATTAAAAAGCAAATTACTTATTTTAACTTTTTCAAATTCTGCCATTTTTTTATAAAGTGGTAATGGTTCTGGATAAATCATCAACATCTCATCAGTAATTTTTTCTTTAATTTGATTTAGAATATCTCTATTAAATTCTAGTGTTCTCTCATTTCTATCAAGCCGAATTTTACTGTATCTACTTTCCGAGAGATTATCCCTCATTCTATATAAATCTTCTATATTTTTTTTAGGTTTAACCATAAAACTCCTTTAAACTTTCTAATGCACTTTGAAGATATAATGGATAATTATCGCCAGATTTATTTAAAATTTCACCACTAACAAAATTACTATAATTCACATCTTCTAATAATTTTTTTATTTGCTTATGTTTTTCAGCAAACTCATTTCCTAAAATTTCAAAATTTGGATTACTTGCATGAACATGTTTTATATATTTTGAATACTTAAATATCTTTTTTATATCTTCATCACTTTCAAAAATACTTTTAATATCTAGTTGAATAAATATATTTAAGAAAGTTTCATTTTCCAAAAGAGAAACACCTTCAAGAAAACTATTTAAATAATTACAATATGTTTTTGGAAGTGGTTCGATATGCAAAAACACATTATTGTTTTGTAAATTCTCATCAAGTTCTTTTAAGAATTCAATAAAAATCAAGTCAGCCTTTGCCTTAGAAATATTTTTAATATTTCTTGATTGTGCCGAACCAAACACAATGTTTTTTGTTCCTAGTTTATTTGCAACTTTAATATAGAATTTAATATATTCAATAAGTTCATTTCTTGTATTGTCAAAAATATTTAAATCTGGTCTGGTATAAGTTAGTGAATGAATAGCTGAAACAGAAATAGTTTCTAACTGCTTTTCCAACCATTGAAAGTCTTTTGCCGTCATATTCAATGGTTCTTCAAATATAGAATTTAAAGACAACTCAATTGCAAAAATTCCGTTCTTTTTTACTTCTTCGATGAATTTTGCAAATTCATTTTTTCCTTTTTTCCATATAATATTTGAAATTGATATTTTCATATTTTGTTCCAAGCTTTAAAACTCTCTTTTCCCATAACTGTTCCAAGAACATCACAAGTTTTGCAAGGTGTAAAATTTCGATTACTATTTGATAGGTTTTTTCTCATAGTTTCTAATTTTTTTCCTCTCCAAATATCCAAAATATTTTCATTTTGTAAATTTCCAAAAATCACACTTTTTTTCCAATCATGCGGACAAAGTAAAACATCTCCGTTTAAATCAACCAAAATCATATAAAATGGATAAAAACATTTCTCTTTGATTGGAAGTTCTAAGATTTTTTCTTCATTTTTATCTCGGAATTCATTTGAATCTATTAAACCAGCTCTGTTTGAAATCGTAATGCCATAATTTCCATTTTCCCAATATCGGCGACGAAGAACGACAAAATCTTTTGGAACTTCTGACTCTTTTTGCATATTTTCAAAAATATCAATTTGATGTTTTCCATCATACATACTTATATTAATTGTGTCTAGTCCAGCATCATATAATTTTTTTAATTTTTTTGCAGTAACTAAATCTCCGTTTGAGACAATTTCAATTCGACAATTTTGTAAATTTTTTCTTGCAGTTGAAATAAGTTTTTCGATCTCTTTATGTAAAAGTGGCTCAGAAAATGCTGAAAAAAGAATTTTTCCAGAGTAATTTATTTCTTTTAAATCAAGTGTAATTTTTTCAAAAAGTTCTGGTGAAATTGCATCGTTACTTCTTATATAAACTTCAGGATTTGAAACAGGGCAAAATGAACAATCACGATTACAATTTCCTGTAATATTAAATTCAAGAATGGAGAAAAGTGGAAAATCATTTATAAATTTTAAATTATTTTTTACTATCGTATTTTTGCGGTTTGTGCTTTGATCTATAAACCTATTATTCATTATTTTTTATTCCGTGGGATTCCACCTGAAAATTCAAGTGGAATTTTTTTATATTTGAGATAAAAACTCTCTCTTCACTTCAGAAAGTTTAAAATCCCCTTTGTATGATGAAGTCGTTGTTTGGCTTCCGCACTTTTCAACTCCCCTCATTTCCATACACATATGTCGAGCTGTTACCACAACTCCGACACCTTTTGGAGAGATAGCATTTTGAATTGCATTGGCAATTTGTTCAGTCATATTTTCCTGAATTTGCAATCTTCGTGCAAAAACATCAACAACTCTAGGCAATTTTGAAAGACCTGTTACTTTACCGTTTGGAATATAGCCGATTGAAGCAGTTCCAATAATCGGAAGCATGTGGTGTTCGCACATAGAGTAGAATTCAATGTTTTTGACAACAACCATTTCATCATTAGTTGTTTCAAAAAGAGCAGAATTCAAAATTTTTTCAGGGTCTTTAGTGTAACCGCCGAGAATATGACCAAAAGCTTTTGCTACTCGATGAGGTGTCTTAACTAGTCCTTCCCGTGCAGGATTTTCGCCGATTGCATGGAGTATCTCTTTTACAGACTCCTCGATTTTACCACTCTCCATAAAATTATCTTTCTTCTTAAAGGAATGAGAAGAAATCTTGTCTCCCGAATTTCTGTGCAAGTGCTTGTGCTGATGCACCTCTCATGTTGATAAGACCTTTGTTACAACCTTTTTCAACAAGAATTTTTCCAAATTCAGCTTTGTCATCAACAACAGATTCCATGAGTGGAGTCCAGCCAACTTTATCAACAAAGTCTAGATTAGCACCTTTTTCGATGAGGTAAAGGAAAACTTCCATTTTGCCAAATCGGATAGCGATGTGAAGAAGTGAAGAACCAAAATCTCCTTGCTCACTGCTATTTACATCGATTCCGTTTTCAATACAAGTCGTTACAGATTCTAAATCACCTTTTTTGATGAAATATTCAACAACAGAAAAATTATCTACTGAACCATCAACAAAACCAGCATTTTTAATTTTTTCAGTTTGTTCGTCATTTAAGAATGTGAAATTCTCTAAAACTTCAGTTAAAGTCATAAAGTCTTCCTTTTAGAAATTGGAGTTGTCCAATTTTGGACTATGCGAATTCTATCAAATTTGAGAATTTTTTAAAATTGCATTCCCATAACAGTAATGTCATCAATTTGCTCTTTTGAGCCAATAATTTTTTCCAACTCTTTTTTAATTTCTCTCCGTTGAACAGGAAAATCTAAATCTTTAATTCGGATAATTAAATCCTGAAAATGCTTTTTTCCATAATTTTCGCCAAGTCTCTCATCAAATTGGTCAGGAAAACCATCAGTTGCAATATAAACTTTCGTATTTGGTAAAAGTTCTATTGTTTCTTCAGAGAATTTGTGTTCCATTTTTGTTCTGAAAAATCCAACATTTACACGATCACTTTTTGTAACGACGACCTCATCGTTATTTACAATATAGAGAGAAGTTTTTGCACCAGAAAAAGATATTTTATGAGAACCTCGTTTGTGATAAATAACTCCACCATCAAAACCAGCATTTGCAATTGCATCTTTTCTTGAGCGGAATTGTTTATCTTGTCTTAGCATTATCTTGAATGATTTATTGAAAAACTCTAAAATATAAAAAAATTTGGAGTTAAGTTTGAATTTAAAGCCTCTTTTTATTTGGGTAAAAGAAAACGGTGAAGGTAGAGCTTTTGATCGTGTTTTGATGAAATCAGTTATCGAGTTAATAAAATTTGATACAAAAGTTACAGTTGCTGAATTAGAAAATTCCGAATCGTACATTATTGATGAAAATCTTTTCAATATTTTAAAAAAGAGAGTTGAGCAAATTGTTGGCGAAAAATTTGAGAGTTAAGGAAGTAAAATGGGTCTATTTGATATAAATTTGTATGAATTTGACAGAGAACATAACTATTTAGAGATTGGTGGAGAGGCAATGATTTTTCACTGCCATCACTACATTGCAAATATTTTAAGAACTATTTTAGCTTAAAAAACTTTTATGTATCTAGAATTTATGATTTTTCCGTGTAAAATTTTTCCGTCAAAACTTCGTACTTGAATTTCATCACCAATTCCGCCATCTTCCAAAGCTGTAACTTCAACTTCAATATATATAGCTCCATCTTGAATAAATCCTTTAAGGATAGAGCCTCGCTGAACAACTTTCATCTTTTCAACAAGCCTACTTGTTAATTCGCGATCTTTTGGAATATATGTTTTTGCTTGAATCATTCCAAGTTGGTCTTCTGTAACATATTCGCTACGGAATCTTTCAAATTTCATATCTGTCAAATAGCTATTTCTAGAATCGATTATTTCGTCTTTTCGGATTCTTTCTGAAGATTTCAGAACACGAATAGTTGCATTGAGAGAGTATTTAAAATAGATTCTGTCATGATTCTCTGTTTCTAAATAGAAGTAACCTTGAGAGTGATGCAAATCTCTGCGACTAAAAATTATAGAATAATCTTCAGGCATATTTTCAATGTCATATTTTGGAGTAACAGAGAGATTCTCAATTTCCATAAATGGATAAAAATCACTAAACTCATCATAAACAAAATTTTCTAATCTGTCTAAATCCAAATTATCAGGAACACGAATAAAACGAATACGACGATTTCCACCATCATCTAACTGAACACCATATTTCTTAAAATTGTCGATGAGGTCGCGACTGCTTATAAAAATTTTATCCCTATTTTCTGGAACTTTGTAAATAAAAATCTCTTTTTGTAAGTTTGGAAAAATATCTTTGCTTGTAATTAAATTTGAACGAAATGGGTAATCGCTTAAAAGTGTGTAAGAGAATAGAGAATTTATAAAAAAGAGAGTGAAGAGAAAAATACGATTCATTAAAAATCCTTTTTTTCGATTCTATCAATTTGAAAAAAATAGTTAAAATTAAAAAAATCGAGGAGATATTTTGAATCAGATTGAGAGCAAAGAGCTTTTTGACAAAATTTTTAGCGGAAAAATGAGCGAGAGTGAAATTCTGGAAATTTTAATTTCACTACATCAAAAAGGAGAGACGGCAGAAGAGATTGCGGGAGCTATGGAATCTATGAGTTCGCATTCAGTAAAAGTTCTAGTTGATCCTGAATTTAGAGATAAAATTGTTGATAATTGCGGAACTGGTGGAGATAAAAGCAATAGTTTTAATATTTCAACAACAACATCATTTGTTCTTTCTGGTGCGGGAATGAGTGTTGCAAAACATGGAAATCGAAGTATTACCAGTCGTTCAGGGAGTGCGGATGTTCTTGAAAAATTAGGATTTAATTTCAATCTTTCACCGATGCAACATGCGGTTCTTTTACAAAACAGCGGATTTACATTTATGTTTGCACAAAATCACCACCCTGCGATGAAATGGGTGATGCCTGTTCGGAAATCGCTACCTCATCGAACAATTTTTAATATTCTTGGACCACTCACAAATCCTGCGGGAGTAGAAAAGCAACTTGTTGGAGTTTTCCAAAAAGAGCTTTTAGAACCAGTCGGAAAAGCCTTAAAACTCGCTGGGAAAAAAAGCGGAATCGTTGTTAGTGGAGATGATGGACTCGATGAGGTCTCGATTTCAGCAAATTCACAATATTTTAGATTTGATAAGGGTGAGTTTGGCGAAATTGTTCCTGAAAACTATGGACTAAAACGGGCGGACATTTCTGAAATTCGTGGCGGAGATTCTGATGAAAATGCAAAAATCCTACTCGGAATTCTAAATGGTGAAATCTCTGGAGCAAAACGGGATATTGCTCTTCTCAATTCTGCGGTCGCACTTTGGAGTTACAGAGAAGCAAGAGATATAAAAGAGGGACTTGAGATGAGTCGTGAATCTATTGACTCAAAAAAAGCATTACATCATTTCAACTTATCAAAAGAGCTTTCACACACGATTTAAATTAATTTTTAACACTCTATAAGGAAAATCTCTTAATATTTCTATATAATCGTTGTGAAACACTATAAGGAGCTAAAAATGGGAAAAGGAAAACGAGTCGGAATCGTTGGTGCTGGTAATGTTGGTTCAACAGTCGCTTACAGCCTCGCCGTTCAAGGTGCATGTCATGAAATTATTTTAAGAGATAACAAAGTTGATATTGCAAAGGGAAAAGCCCTAGATATGTCTCAAGCTGCTCAAAGTATTAGAAGCCACACAGTTGTTTCAGTTGCGGAAACTATGGCAGATATGAAAGATTGTGATATTGTTGTTGTTACGGCAGGTAGCCCAAGATTACCAGGAATGAGCCGAGATGATTTACTTCTTACAAATGCAAATATTATGAAAGAAGTTGCCCTCGGAATTAAAGAGTATTCACCAAATGCAATTATTGTTGTTGTCTCAAATCCACTTGATGCAATGGTTTATGTGGCACAAAAAGTAACAGGTTTTGACAGAAGTCGAGTTATGGGAATGGCTGGAGTTTTAGATTCTGCAAGAATGGCACACTTTATTCATGAAAAACTTGGTTATGGTAGCGGACAAATTCGTGCATCGGTGATGGGTGGTCATGGAGATGACATGGTTCCACTTCCAAGATATTCTACTGTTGCGGGTGTTCCACTTACTGATTTACTTACTGATGAAGAGATTTCGGATATTGTTGAGAGAACTCGAAAAGGTGGAGCGGAAATTGTTGCACTTTTAAAATCTGGTTCAGCATATTATGCACCTGGAAAAGCAACAGCAATTATGGTTGATGCAATTTTAAGAGATACAAAACAGATTCATCCAATCGCAGTTTCACTTGAGGGTGAGTATGGATACGATGATGTTGTTTCTGGTGTTCCAACAATGATTGGTGTAAATGGTGCGGAAAAAGTTCTTGAAGTTTCACTAGATTTAAGAGAGAAAAGAGCATTTGAAAAATCTGTAAATTCAGTTCAAAGTCTAATTGATACATTAAATAAAAATAATTTTTTTGGAGAAAACGAGTGAGAGAAATCCAATTCGATGAGGTCGTCAAAGCTGTTAAAAATCTTATTGCCGTTACAAGTGCAAATCTTCCTGAAGATGCTTTAAATGCACTAAAAGAGGCAATGGAGAAAGAGCAATCTCCAGTTTCAAAAGAAGTTCTACGACAAATTTTAGAAAATGCAGAAATTGCATCAACTGAAAGCCGACCACTTTGCCAAGATACTGGTTTAGCTGTTTTCTTTGTGAAAGTTGGTGAAGATTTACGAATTGTTGGCGGAGGAACACTCCGAGAAGCAATTAATAAAGGAACAGAAGAGGGATACATCGAAAGCTATCTTCGTGCTTCAACTTGCGAACCTTTTAGTCGAGAAAATTTGAAAGAGAAAATCGGATACAACTTACCTGCGATTATTCACTTTGATTTAGTTGAGGGTGATAAACTCGATATTGAATATGCTGCAAAAGGTGGTGGTAGCGAAAATGTGAGTCGTGCAAAAGTTTTTCCTCCTGCTGCGGGTAAAAAAGGTGTTGTGCAATTTGTAAAAGAGGTGATTTCTGATGCTGGTGGAAATCCTTGTCCTCCGCTTACTGTTGGTGTTGGAATTGGTGGAACTTTTGAAAAAGCCGTCATTTCATCAAAACATGCACTTTTTAGAAATATTGGAAGCACAAATGAAGATTCTGAAATGGCAGAACTTGAAAAAGAGATTTTGACAGAACTCAATAAATTGGGTGTTGGCTCAATGGGAATGGGAGGAACGGAAACTGTTCTTGCTGTTCATATTGAAAGTAATCCATGCCACATCGCTTCACTTCCTGTTTCTGTAAATGTTCAGTGCCACTCTTCACGACACGGACACATTACACTTTAAAAAACTTTTCTTCGCCCATTTTCGGGCGGAAACCTTCTTTAAAATATAATTTTACAAATTGGTATAATTTTACTTATTTAAAATAAGGGTTAAATTGTGCAAACTACTTTAAGTTATGACAAAGTTACATTTACAATTCCAAGAATTTTAAATCAGCAACTAGAAAATATAAAAAAAGAGTTAAAAGTCTCAAAGTCTGAAGTTTTGAAAAATGCTGTCGAAGAGTATCTTCAAAAACAGGAAAAAGCCAAAATACAAAAAAGTGTAGAACTTATGATGAGCGAATACAAAACTGATAAATCTCTAACAGAATTTACAACTCTTGACGGTGAAGATTTTAGATGAGACAAAAAGAAATTTGGATTGTAAATCTTGATCCAACAGTTGGAAGTGAAATCAAGAAAAAGAGACCTGCCGTAATTGTCAATGGAGATGAAATTGGGAAACTTCCACTAAAAATAATTGCTCCAATTACAGATTTTAAACCTCACTATATTGCTGTTCCTTGGTTTGTAAAAATAGAACCTCATCGGCAAAATGGACTTAAAAAGATTTCAGTAATTGATACTTTTCAAGTTCGGAGTGTTGATGAACAGAGACTTACTGAAAAGATTGGTGAAGTTTCAGAGAGTGAAATGGAAAAAGTAAAAGAGGCTTTGAAAAAAGTTTTTGAGATGTAAGGAGAAAAGATGAAAGATTATTACAAAATTTTAGAAGTTGATAAAAATTCCTCGATTACAGATATTAAATTGTCGTATCGGAATTTGGCAAAAAAGTATCACCCAGACAGTAACGGAGGAGTTGATAATTTCACTGAAATTATGCAAGACATCAACGAGGCTTACGGAGTTTTAAGCAAAGAAGATTTTCGACGAAAATACAATATTGAGTGGGACAAAATTTACGGCAAACCGAAAGAAGAGCCGAAACGGAAAAGTTCTCAAAAAAGAGAAGAGCCAAAAAGAAAACGGAATTTGAGTGAATATTTTTGGGACGGAAGCAATCCACAAAAATATGAAACATCTACATATGAGAGTTTTGAGAAATTCAAAAAACGAATTCTTTCAAATACAGAAAAGGGTGAGTTTGAAAAAAGTGTTGATTACAAAAACCGTTTAGCAGTTGTTGAGAGTGAATTACTGAATAATTTTCTTGGCGAACAAAAAGTTGAGATGACTTATGAAGCTGATAGCGAAAGATTTTTTATCTCAATAAATGAGACTCTCAAATTTCAAATTGATATTTCAATTGAATTGGCACAAGATTTCAAAAACAGTGTGAAAAACTTTGACATTCGTTTCTCAAAAGATTTAGAAATTTTAGAGATTTCAACAAAATTTCGAGGTCAAAAGTTTTTGGGAAAGGGATTTGATAGAAATTGGAATATAGAAAGTAGAAGAACTCACAAGAAATATACTTATAAGGAAAGCGAAAAACAAAGTAATTATTCCAAGGAGAACGAACCCCTAGATAAACAGAACAAAATTGTTCTTTTTGCACTTCTTTTATTTTTTCTTATATCTGTTTTGATGAACCAAAGATAAGAATCTAAAAACTGCCTTTTGGATATAATTTTTTTGTAACAAAAAACAAACAAAAGGCATTCGGAATTTTACCATGAATACAGATCAACAAATGACAATCAAAATTGGCAACTTTGGAACTCTCCAAATTGGACATCTTTCAAAAATGGGAAAAGTTTCTCAAGTTGTTGAAATGGGAAACGAAACTCGAAAAGAGCAAGGCTTAGAAGAAATTTCAATAGATAGCATATTGAAGAAACAAGCAATTTGGGAATTCATTATTGCAAGAAACACCCAGATTTCAGCCTTTTCAAAATACTCGGATTCCGAGGAATTAAATAAACGAGTAAAATCAGACTACTCTATTTTGAAAGAGTTTAAAACTGAAAAAGGTGAAATTCAATACTCAAAATTGATGAAACAGTTTCCAAACTTAATTAAATCTAAAAGAGGTAGAAATGGAGGAACTTGGGCAGAACTCTATATTTTGCTGAAAATTGCTTCAATGCTTGACAAGGATTTGGAAGTTGAAATTTACCGAGTTTTTATCGAAGATAAAATTTTGCTTTGGAGAGATTTGGGTGGAGGCTTTTTTAAAGAACTAAACAAATTGATTGACACTCTTCCTGATTGTCAAAATGACAATAACACAAAACTCTATATCGATATTTCTTTGCAAATTCGTAGAAAACTCTCAATTCTTTCAACTCGAGGCTACAACAAAAAAGAGCATGATTCACTTGTTCAGGAAAATCGTGCCGAATGGTTAAAAACTTTGAGTTTTGCAATTTCTGTTGGCTGGATAAAATCTTTTGATGAATTGACAAGTTCTCTTGAAAAATTAGAAGTGATTGGAAAATAATAATTTCTGAAAAGTGCCTTTTGGATATAATTTTTTTGCGAAAAATAACAAAAGGCATTCGGAATTTTACCATGAATACAGATCAACAGATGACAATCAAAATTGGCAACTTTGGAACTCTCCAAATTGGACACCTTTCAAAAATGGGAAACAAACATCGTGAAAGAAAAGGTTTAAACTCTCTTTCATTTGACACTCTTTTTAAACGACAAGATTTTTGGGAGTTTGTAGTTTCAAGAAATGCTCAAATGCTTTCAAAAATAAATTCCGCTGATTCAGCGGATTTAAAATCAGAACCAATTCAATCCGACTACTCCATGATTTTGTGCCTTACATCACCGCCATAAATGGCGATGGTTTTCAGCACGTGTGCTAAATATTCAGAAAAAACAGTTTTTCACACAGTTTGGAAAAAAGAGATTTTGAACGAAATTTTCTGATTTTTAAAAATGTAATTCGGAAACTAGCTTTGTTAAAATTCCGAACTAATATTTACAAGGTTTGAGAATTTGAAAAAAATTTTAACTCTGCTACTTTTTGCAATTTCTCTGAAAGCTTATATCGTAAAAGATATAGAGTTTCGGGGACTTGTGCATCTTTCACAAAACAGTGCCTACGAATTGCTAGGTTTTGAAAAAAACAGTTACATTTCACCAGAACAGATAAATAAATCGATAAAAAATCTTTATGACCGAGGATATTTTCGGGATATTTCGGTTGATTACGATGATTCTAGCGAAAAGCTCACTTACACTTTTGAGGAGAAACGGCGGATTTCTCGAGTTGCATTAAAAGGATTTTTGGATTCTGATGAAGAAAAGCAGACTGAATTTTTAGAAATTAAAAAGGGTTCGCTCTACGATGAGGTTCGAGTAAAGCAGATTGAGAATAGGATTTTAGAAGCCCTAAATTACAAAGGAAATGTTGATAATCGGGTTGAAGTTACAGAAACAAAATTAGATAATGGGACGACACAACTTGAGTTTATTGCACGAGAGGGAGAGGAAATTATAATTGAAGATTTGCACCTCATCGGAGCGGAATCTCTTTCTCACAATGATATTCAAAAAAGCATGGCAAATCGAGAAAAAGAGGGTTTTGGTTGGTTACTTGGTAGAAATAGTGGTGAGATGAAAATCAAAGAATTAGAAATCGACTCGGCAAGAATCAAAGAGTATTACATGACGAAAGGATTTCTTGATGTTGTTGTTTCAAAACCATTTGCTGATATTGAATTCAATCGATACACGGCAAAAGTAACTTATAAAATTGATGAAGGCGATGTTTATCATGTAAGCGGAACAGAAGTTGAAATTGACACCGACGGAATTATAAATATCGATGAGGTCATGGAGGATTTTTGGATTGAAAGAGGCGACCGTTTTAATATTAAATGGTTTCGTAAAGATATTGATATTTTAAAAACTGCTGTTGCTGATAAAGGCTTCGCTTTTGTAAATGTAATTCCCGATTTAGAGCGAGACGAAAAAAACAATCTTGTCAAAATCAAATACAAAATCTTCGTAAATCAGAAAGTGAAAATCCGTGATGTTATTGTTGCTGATAATCGTTTGACACTTGATAAAGTTGTTCGTCGTGAAGTTTTTCTTGCTCCTGGAGATTGGTATAACTTAACAGATATTCGAGACTCAAAAATGGCACTTGGGCGACTTGGATATTTTGAAAAAGTTGAATTGGTCGAAAAAAAAGTTTCAGAGACAGAGCTTGACCTCATCGTTATTGTCAAAGAGGCACGAACAGGAAGTATTCAAATCGGTGGTGGATATTCCACATATTTAGGTTTCACTTTTGATGCTGGTGTTTCAGATCGGAATGTTTTTGGTAGCGGAATTGATCTAGGTTTCAATTTACAATATTCACAACTATCAACAAATTACACAATTTCAGTCTCAAATCCACGACTGTTTGATTCTCTTTACAGCGGTAGTTTGTCGCTAAGCCACTCGAAATTTGATTATGGAATTTATGAAGTTGAAAACAACGGTTTTGCTGTCTCAATTGGTCGAAGAATTACTCGACACATCACTGCAAATTTAGGATATTCATACTATAAGTATTTATACAACGATGTTGATGAAGAGTATTTAGATGATTTAGAATCTTATACAAAACACTCAATTCCAATGTCGCTCACTTTTAACAATACTGATGATTACTTTCTACCGCGACGGGGATTTATTATTTCCGACTCTGTTGAATATGCGGGAATTGCAGGAGATGCAAAATTTATTGAAAACCAATTATCTTTTAATGCCTATAAAGGTGTGGAGGATTATATCGATTACGACATTATTTTTCGATACAAATCAAAATTACGGAGAATGTGGGACACAGGATTTATTCCGCTTAACGAATCTCTACACATGGGTGGAATTGGTTCAGTTCGGGGATATAACCCATACTCTTTTCCAAATCGAGATTTTGAAGAGTATCAAGATATGAAAGCAAACATGAGTTTTACACACTCGTTTGAAGTGAGTTTGCCAATTTCGAGCGAGGCAAAATTGAGATGGACACCATTTATTGATTACGGCTGGTTAGGTGAAGATAAGTTTGATGATTTTCACCGAGGCGGATATGGAATTGCACTTGAGTGGATTTCACCAATGGCACCAATTATGTTTGTATTTTCGAGACCATTTAATGACCGAGCAGGAGATGAAATTTCTAAATTTGAATTTACAATGGGGAGAAGATTTTGAGAAAATATTTAGTAACAGGAATTGCAGGATTTATCGGTTCGCACATTGCAGAAGAACTTTTAAAACGGGGTGAAAATGTCGTCGGAATTGATAATTTCTATTCTGGAAAAAGAGAAAATATCGAATATTTGGAAAGTTTGGGTGAATTTTCGTTTTGGGAAAATGATTTACGAGATTTACGAAATTTAGAAAGGCTTTTCCGATTTGAGAAACCGACCCATGTTTTTCATCTCGGGGCAATAGCCTCGGTTCAAAAATCGATAGAAGATCCAATTTTTACAAATGCGGTTAATGTGGAGGGAACTCTAAATATTTTAGAATTGTCGCGGGAACACCGAATTAAGCGAATTGTATTTTCAAGCAGTGCTGCGGTTTATGGAGATGAGCCAACTTTACCAAAAGATGAAAATTCAGTTGTAAAACCAATTTCACCTTACGGATATGAGAAATTGATGGGCGAACAATACATGAAACTTTATAACGAACTTTACGGAGTTGAAACGGTCTCTTTGCGATATTTTAATGTGTATGGAGAACGGCAAGACCCAACTAGCGAATATTCTGGAGTGATTTCAATTTTTGAAAACCGAATTAAGAGTGGCGATGAGGTCAAGATTTTTGGCGACGGCGAACAATTCCGCGATTTTATTTATGTCAAAGATATTGTGAAACTGAATATTTTAGCGATGGAAACAGAAAAAGCTCGGGGTGAAACTTTTGTTTGCGGAACTGGAATTAAAACAAGTATCAATTCTGTTTTTACTGAAATTACAGAAAAACACCAAAAAGATATTTCTCCAAAATATGAAAATGCACGAAGCGGAGATATTCGAGAATCTTTAGCAAATAATTCCAAAATTAGAGAATATTTTGCAATTGATAATTTTATAAAATTCAAAAAAGGAATTCAAAAACTTTAAGTTGAGTTGTCCCATCTCAAATAGATGGGGATTTCAGCAATATTTTTTGATAAAATCTAAACTATATTTCTTTTGTAATCTTCGGGAAAATTCATATTTGTAAATAGTTTTTTGTCATCGAATTCAACAAGATTTGCATTTTTAAAGAGTTTATTCATTTTATATTCCCCATTTTTCAACATCTCTAAAACTCTACTTTGCAAATCTGTCTTGTAAATTGAGAGCAGTGGCTCACTTTTTCCGCCAAAAGTTGGTGAAGTAATTTCACTATTTTCACTCTTTTTAAAAAGTTCTCGAATTGCATTTTCGCTAAAAAATGGAGTATCCACACTGAGAACAAATAATTTTTCATTCTCAATTTTTTTCATAACGGAGTAGAGAGCAACAGTTGGTGCTGAAATTTCTGAAAATTGCGGTTCATCAAAAATTGAGAACTTTTCAAGATGAGGAATTTTTGGATTTTTCCATGAAATATAGACTTCTGAAAAAATTTTTTGCATTCTCTTAAACTGAAATTCCACGAGAGTTTCGCTATTTCCAAAAGGTAGAAGCGATTTATCTCTACCCATTCGGCGACTTTTTCCACCTGCAAAAATTACAGCAGGAAAATCGATCTTTTTCAAAACACAATCTCTTTAACAAGAAAATTTTCCGCTTCAAGAATTTTTCGTAACTGAAAACTCTTTGGCAATTCCGAAGTCTCATAACAGATAATAATCTGCTCGTAACTCATATCGATAATATTGTAGAGAAAATTATCTATCTCTTCAAAATAGTTGTCTTTGAAAGATATTTTATTCTCAATGACTCCATCAATATTTATAGGACTTCTTGTTGTTGCTTGAAAATAGACATCAATTCCTTTTTCTGAAAGATATTTTGAGAGCAGATATGGAACAAACATAAATTCAGAAGTTCCAACAATAAGAATTGTTTGCCCATGAAACTCTTTGTAATCTATAAATTCGGAAAAGTCAATATCTAGCTTTCCACGAACTCCGTAACGACCAAAATTTGTATTCAGAATCGAATCAAGATTTTTTGGTTCATTTCTTTCTGAAACTAATTTTTTTTGAACAGAATATTCACCTTTTTGGAAAGAGAATTTTCCAGAATAGAGAGAGGAAAATTTGACCTCATCGCCCTCAATTCCACTCCAGTCAAGCATTGAAACTGAAAAGTATTTGCTGTTTGGAAAGAGGGTTTTTAGCTCTTTAACAATATTTAGAGTTGTTTTTCCCGTGCTGATCTCATCATCAATTAGAACAATATTCTCAATTTTGTGGAGTGGAAAATCTGGTTTATAAAGAATATGAGAGGGAGCATGAGAGTGTTCCTCTTTAAACTCTAAAAGTTTCTCTTTTGAAGTGTGATACCGAGTTGTGTGAAGATAGAGAGAGTTTGATAAATCTAACTCTTCAAAAACACCTTGTCCAAGTGCTGTTGCAGTCTCTGCAAAACCGATAAAGAGTGTCGGTTTCTCTAAATCGACATTTTTAACGATGAGGTCGGAGAGATTTTTAAAATTCTCTCTCATAGCAACTGGAGAAGTTGGAAGATGTTTTCCCAGAACTTTGCTTACAAAAAGAAATCCCCTTTTTTGATTCATTCGCGAACCAAAATCGATAAGGGAATCTAACTCATTTGTAAAATTTTCAATTTGAAGAACTCCAGTTTTTAGTTCGACACTCTTTTTCAAAGCCGTTTTTTCTCTAAACTATTTTTAACAAAAGCGAGAATTGATGGATTCGGTTTTTCAAGTCTCGATTTAAATTCTGGGTGAAATTGCACACCTAAGAACCAAGGATGATTTGGAATTTCAACAGCTTCAATAAGTCCGTTACTCTCACCTGTGATACTCATTCCTGCTTTTTCAAGAGCTTCTCTGTATTCAGGATTCGCTTCATACCGATGTCGGTGTCTCTCTGAAATAATTTCTGAACTGTAAGCTTCTCTTAAATTTGAACCCTCTTTTGTTTTACACTCATAAGCACCGAGTCTCATAGTTCCTCCAAGTGGAGTCGAGTGAGTTCTAATTTCCGTCTCACCATTTTGGTTTAAGAAACTATCTATTAAATATACAACTGGATTTTCTGTTTCTGGATTGAATTCCAAGGAGTTTGCATCTTCTAATTTAAGAACATTTCTTGCAAATTCCACCATCGCCATTTGCATTCCAAGGCAAATTCCTAAAAATGGAATTTCATTTTCTCTTGCAAACTTAATAGCAGAAATCTTTCCTTCAATTCCACGATTTCCAAAACCACCCGCAACAAGAATTCCATCTACTTCAGAGAAGACCTCATCGATTGGAGTCTCATTTTTCTCAAGTTCCTCTGAATCAATCCACTCAATTTGAACTTCTGTATTCAGATTTGCCCCAGCATGAATAAAAGATTCAATTAGAGATTTGTAACTCTCTTTGAGTTTCATATATTTTCCAACAAAACCAATCTTTACTGATGCAGTTGGTGCAACAATTCTTTTGACAAGAGAATCCCAATGATCTAATTGCGGTTTTAATTCTGGAATTTCAAGATGTTTTGCGATTGGTTTTAAGATGTTGTTATTGTAAAGTCTCAATGGAACATCGTAAATTGTGTTTGAATCAAGAGCCTCAATTACACTAGTTTCAGCAACATCGCAAGAGAGAGCAAGTTTTGAACGAATCGCTTTTGTTAAGTGTCTTTCTGAACGAGCAATCAAAATTTTTGGAGAAATTCCAATTCGTCGCAATTCCTGAACAGAGTGTTGAGTAGGTTTTGTTTTTAACTCACCTGCGACTTTGATATAAGGGATAAGTGTTACATGAATAAAAAGTGTATCTTCTGGAGGTAGAGAAAATTTCATCTCTCGAATCGCTTCCAAAAATGGCAGTCCCTCAATATCTCCAACTGTTCCGCCAAGTTCAATAATTAAGATGTCATAATTTTCACCAGCTGAAACAATTCTCTCTTTGATTTCATCAACAATATGCGGAATAACTTGGATTGTTTTTCCAAGATATTCACCTTTTCGCTCTTTCTCAATTACTGCACTATAAACTTGTCCAGTTGTAAAATTGCTCTTTTTTGAGTATGACTCATTTAAAAATCTCTCATAATTCCCAATATCTAAGTCTGTTTCAGCCCCATCATCTGTAACAAAAACTTCACCATGTTCAAAAGGCGACATTGTCCCAGGATCGATATTGATATATGGATCGATTTTCAAAACTCCAACTTTATAGCCAGAGCTTTTTAAAAGCATTCCAACACTAGAAGCTGTAACACCTTTTCCAAGAGAAGATAAAACTCCACCTGTAATAAAAATATACTTCATTCTTTTCCCTATTTAAAACTATCTATGATGTCATCTAACATTTTTATAATAGTCTCGTCTCTTAAATCTTTGTCGAAATGATCAGTTCTCTCTTTTAATGCTTTGTACCAATCTGAGAATTTTTTATTCACTTTTGAAACTGCAATAACAAAATTTTCATCATGATCTCGAACAATTTTTTCATTGAAAAGAACTTGATCAGAAAACTCTTTTAATCTTTTTGAAATATCTTTACTACCGTTATAAAGCATAAACAGTTGTGAAAGTTTCAAGTAAGAATCGATAATTGAGAAGAGTTCTTCTGAAGAAAAATGAGACCCCTCACTGCTTTTAACAGTATCATGGAGACTTGAAAGAATTTCGTCAAAAGTTATTAAATCATCACTGCTCATAAAAGAGTAGTGAAGATTTGCTTTATTTGTTTTTCGTCCAAGATATTTTCGTACAGTTTTTGAAGTTACCTCATCGGCATTTAATTCAACTTCCAGCTCTTTAAAAATCTCTTCGTGTTCTAATTCATCATCGTGTGCAAAAATAAAAGTATCCAGAATGTGAGTTTGGTTGTAATCTAAATAATCAATTGCAAAATCTTCATAATCTCGAACAAGAAGATCAAACTCATAATCAATAAAAAAGACTCTAAAAACCAGCCTATCATCTTCACTTATTTTAAAAGCTATGTGTCTTTTTATTTTATTTAAATATCGTAAAAAATCTCCACTCAATCCAGTATTAAAGACAAATGTCATGTCTTTATCAGTCTCAATAATATTGAGAGAAGTTGAACGACCATTGTCAATTTCATAAATTGCTAAATTATAAATAAGTTGAATTACTTCGTTTAAGCTTGTTCTTGTTGAAAAATGATTTTGCCAAAAAAGATGAAGATTTGAATGTAATGCAAAATCATAAGTTGCTATCTTTTTGTATGCACTGATTCCGCTTTTTTTAAAAAATAAAATATCTAAATAACTTCTTAAATTCGCTTCAAATGTATCATTTTTAAAAGGTTTTTGAAAATTACCAACATACCAATTTTTCAATCTCTCTTCGTATCCACCACCAATTGAGACAATAATAGTTTTTTTGTCTTTTTTATAAGTTTCAAAAGCTATTTCATCCATATCATGAGAAACATAACAAATATCTATTTTATTTTTGGATAACTCTTCTCTTGCATTTTCAATGTTGTGTGCTTCTATAATATTTATTACATAATCAAATTCTGGATGTTTTGCTTTGAAATCTTCAATTAAAAAAAGTATCTGATTTAAATCATCTTCAAAACTATCTGCTACTAATATGTTAAACATATAATATCCTAAGTGTTAGTTGTCGAAATTTTACCAAAAAGAGATTTTCCTATTTTTTGTTTTTTTGCTATGGAAAGATTGCTTTGGTAAAATCCAATTTTAAAAATTTACAAAGATGGAGATTTCTATTTGCATAAATTACTATTTTTTATAATTTTAATACCTTTTGGGCTTTTTGGAAAAGTAACAGCAACAATTGAAAAACCTGTTGTTGTTCGTGGTAGTAGCACAACTTTACTTGTTCAAATTGATGGAAAAGATGTTGAAACACCGAATATTTCAAAATTGGGAAAAAGCAGAGTTTCAGGAATTTCAAAAGAGAATTTCTTCAGATCGATTAACGGTATAACATCTCAAGGAATTAAAGTTAGATACAACTTTTCTCCCGACGAAAATATGACAATTCCTCCACTAAGATTTGTTGCTGATGGAGTTGAGTTTTTTACAAAACCGATAGATGTTGTTGTCATTGAACCCTCAAGAAATAGCGAAGACCCATTTCAACTCCAGATAGTTGTTGACAAGAAGAAACTATTTGTTGGTCAAACTTTTAAATTAGATGTTATTTATCGTGAAGATTTATCTCAAGATGTTGTTGAGAGGAGATATGAAGAACCGCAAGGAAATTGGATTTGGAATAAGGGAGATACTCCAATTGCTGAAGAGCGACGAGGAAGATACAACTATTTAAAAGTCTCATATTTATATACACCTCAACAGAGTGGAAAAATTGAAATCAGCAGTGCAAAAATGAGAGTTGGAACTCGTGCAAAAAAACGAGATGCTTGGGGATTTCTTTTTGAAAATGTTAATTGGCACGAAATCATTTCAAACAGATTATCGCTTGATGTTCTTCCAGCACCACAAAAAATTGTCGGAGATTTTGAAATCTCAACAAAAGTTGATAAAGATGTTTTAAACCGTGGCGAGGCTGTAAATTTTGAGATAAAAATAGAGGGAAATGGAAATATTGAAGATATTGAGCCATTCACATTTAATATTCAAAACGGTGTTGTTTATGATGAAAAACCAGAAATCACACACAAAATAGTAAATGGTGAATATGTCGGAACTTTCACACAGAAATTTGCAATTATTTTAGATGAAAATGGTGTAATTCCATCTTTTGACATCACATATTTTGATCCAAATATTGAAAAAATTATTACAAAAAAGAGTGATAAAATCCTAGTTCAGATTCTTCAAAATGTCTCAAATTTGCCAAAAATTGACGATGAGGTCAAAATTGAAAGAAAAAGTGATACAACAAAAGAGGAAAATTCTAATTTCCAATTTCAAAATTTTAAACTTGAAACACCTGTTTTAATTGCATCTTTTTTAAGCGGAACTATTTTTGCAATTCTCGTCTATTTTATTCCGTTTAGAAAAATTTTTAAAAATTTAAATTTCCTAAGTAAAAGAGAGAAGTTAAAAAAATTGTTGCCAACAATTCACAAAAGTTCAGATGACTACAAACAAGCTATTAAATTAGAGAAAAAAATCTACTAATTTTAAATTTAGTCGGATCTCTCCGACAACTCAAATTTCATTATCAATAATTTGACAAATTGTGTGTCCAAAAAGAATATGCATCTCCTGAATTCTTGGTGTATTTTCTGATGGAACGATGAGGTTCAAATCACAAAAAGAGTTCATTTTTCCGCCACCTTTTCCAGAGAATCCAAGAGTTTTACACCCAATTTCTCTACCAATTTTCAAGGCATTTATCACATTTCCAGAATTTCCACTTGTGCTAATTCCAAGAAGCAAATCACCTTTTAGTGCCAAAGCTTCAACTTGCCGAGAAAAAACTTTTTCATATCCGTAATCATTTCCAATTGCAGTCAATGCACTTGTGTCGGTTGTTAAAGCAATTGCGGGAAGTCCTCGCCTCTCTTTTTTGTAGCGACCAGTCAATTCTGCGGAAATATGTTGAGCATCTCCTGCACTACCGCCATTTCCAAAAAGAACTATTTTACCGCCATTTTGTAGAGTTTCTAAAACCATTTGAGAAGCTTTTGTAATCTCTGAACTCATTTCTAAAACTCTCTTCATTGTTTCTAAATGTGAATTTAATTCACTTTTTACAGTTTCCAACATTTTTACACTCTGTTTTAAGATTCTTGCAAATCCTATCAAATTTGCTAAACTTAAAATCAAAAATTAGACACAAGGTTATTTTATGAGACTTTTATTTTTATTGCTTTTTCCTTTTTTTCTCTCTGCTCATCCACATCTTTTTATCGATGTCAAAATTCAAAATTCCAAAGATATTTTAAAAGTTGATTGGATTTTTGATGAAATGAATTCAGAAATTCTTATTCTTGATTATGACATGGATTTTGATAGAAGTTTTTCACAAACTGAAAAAGATAAGTTTTTTGAGGAAGTCATTTCCGATTTAATTCAGGAATACAATTTCTACACTTTTTTAAAAGTTGATGAGAAAGAAGTTGAAGAACTACTATTTTTAAAAGATTTTGATGTTTCAATTGTTGAAAACAATTTTTTAATCTCTTTCTTTTTTGATTTGTCCAGTTTTAAAAATAGAGATAAAAAACTCATTTTCTACGACGAAAGTTTTATGAGTGCATTTCAAGTCAAAAAATCGGATTTGAGTGGTTTTCAAAATTTGACAATTTCAGAACATGATGAATTTTATGGCTATCTAATTCACTGGAGAAATTAATGGAAATTTTCAACTCACTTTTTTTAGAACTCACTCAAATTTTAAGTATGTTCAATTCGGAAATTGCTTCTCTTTTCCGCGAATTAAAAAACGAGGAATCGATAGGAACAATTCTAATGATTTTTGGATTTGCCACTTTTTATGGAGTTGTTCATGCACTTGGACCTGGACACGGGAAATTACTTGTTGCTTCTTATCTTATGACTCGAGAAAATAGTTACAAAAAAGCTTTCAAATTGGGATACATGATTTCAGGAATTCATGCAATTTCTGCTCTCTCAATCACTCTTGTAATCTATTTTATTTTGGAAGCGACAATCTCAAAAAGTTTTGCTGAAGCAAGTTCCGTAACAACACAGATTTCTGGATATTTGATTTTGGCAGTCGGAATTTATATGATTTATGAAAAGTTTTTTGTAAAAGAGGAGAGTGGAGTCGAACTGCTAAAAACTGACAAAAAGGATTTTGGAATCGCTTTTGCGGTTGGAATTGTTCCTTGCCCTGGAGTTATGACAATTACTCTTTTTTCAATAATTGTCTCAAAAGTCTACATTGGAATTATTAGTGCAATTCTTATGAGTTTAGGAATGGGCTTGACAATTTCACTCGCTGGAATTCTTGCTACAAAAATGAAAAAAAGCTCTTCAAACTCCCGTTTTAATTTTTCTGAAATTCTCTCAAATCTAGCTATTTTTGGAATTTTCATACTCGGAATTATATTGGTCTCTTAATTAAAAAGTTGCTATAATTCGCGGACTATCACTATTAAAAACAAATAGTTTGCGATAGAATTAAATAAAATTTTAAAATTGGAGAGTCCCGAAATGGCACTTTTTGAAGATGTTGCAGAAGTAGTTGCAGAGCAATTAAGTATTGAAGTTTCTGAAATTAAACCAGAGTCTAAATTTACAGAAGATTTAGGTGCGGATAGCCTTGATGTTGTTGAATTAGTTATGGCTCTTGAAGAGAAATTTGATCTTGAAATTCCTGATGAACAAGCAGAAGGAATTAAAACAGTTGCTAATGCAATTAAATTTATTGAAGAAAATAAATAGAAATTATCCAAACATTCAAATTGTAATTTGGGGAGCAATCCCCGCAAAAATCAAAATTAATAAATATTAAATTAATAGGTAGGGAGCTTTTATGAGAAGAGTTGTTGTTACAGGTATTGGAATGATTAATGCCCTTGGACACGATAAGGAAACATCTTTTTCTGAAATTGTTGCGGGAAAAACAGGAATTGCAAAAATCACACTTTTTAATACAGATGAACATTCGGTAAAAATTGCGGGTGAAGTTAAAGATTTTGATCCAAAAGAGGTTATGAATCCGAGAGATGTTAAAAAAGCAGATAGATTTATTCAACTCGGTTTTAAGTCGGCAAAAGAGGCGATGGCTGATGCAAATTTAGGTGAAGGTATTGATTACACAAGATTTGGAATTTCATCAGCATCGGGAATTGGTGGATTGGGACATATTGAAAAAAATTCTATTATCGGTGAAACAAAAGCACCTCGAAAAATCTCTCCATTTTTTATTCCATCTGCACTTGTAAATATGCTTGGCGGATTCATCTCAATTGAATATGGATTAAAAGGTCCAAACCTATCTTCTGTTACAGCTTGTGCTGCGGGAACTCATGGAATCAGCGAAGCTGTAAAAACAATTATGCTTGGTGGTGCTGACCGAATGCTTGTCGTAACAGCAGAATCTGCTATCTGTTCAGTTGGAATTGGTGGTTTTGCTTCAATGAAAGCTCTTTCAACTAGAAACGACGAACCTGAAAAAGCTTCTCGACCATTTGATGCGGAACGAGATGGTTTTGTAATGGGAGAAGGTTCGGCTTCGCTTGTTCTTGAAGATTATGAAAGTGCGGTAGCTCGAGGTGCAAAAATCTATGGTGAAATTATCGGATTTGGTGAAAGTGGAGATGCAAATCATATCACTTCACCAGTTGTTGATGGTCCATATCGAGCAATTAAGTCGGCGATGGAAATGGCAGAACGAGTTACAGGCGAAAGACCAAATGTTGATTACATCAATGCACACGGGACTTCAACTCCAGCAAATGATAAAAATGAGACTTCAGCAATCAAGATGATTTTCGGCGATAATATTCCACCTGTGAGTTCTACAAAAGGTCAAACAGGACATTGTCTCGGTGCTGCTGGTGGAATTGAAGCAGTCGTTTCATTAATGGCAATGGAACAAGGTGTAATTCCTCCAACAATCAACTACGAAAATCCTGATGCAGATTGCGATCTTGATTATGTTCCAAACGAAAAACGAGAAGCCGAATTAAATACAGTCATGAGTAATTCATTTGGTTTTGGTGGAACAAACGGGGTTCTTATTTTCAAAAAGGTGAAATAAAAACCTATGGCTATATATTTAGATTTTGAGGAAAAACTCAAAAAAATTCAAGATTCTGTTCTTTCGGCAAAACTCAAAAACGACGAACATGCCGTTCAAATTTTAGAAGAAGAGCAGAATGAAATGGTGGAAAAAGTTTTTTCCTCTCTTTCGCCATATCAGAAACTACAACTTGCAAGACATCCAAATCGTCCATATTCACTTGATTACATTCGTTTGATTATGACAAACGAGTATGAAATTCACGGCGACCGACATTTTGCAGATGACAAGTCAATTGTCGCATTTATGGGATATATTGGCGAACAGAAATTTATGGTGATTGGTGAGCAAAAAGGTCGTGGGACAAAAAATAAGATTTTCCGAAATTTTGGAATGCCACAACCTGAAGGCTATCGAAAAGCTTTAAGAGTTGCAAAACTTGCTGAAAAATTCAACATTCCAATTCTCTTTCTTGTGGATACTCCAGGGGCTTACCCAGGTTTAGGAGCTGAAGAGAGAAATCAGAGCGAAGCAATTGCACGAAATCTACTTGAATTTAGCAAATTGAAAGTGCCGACAATTTCCGTAGTTATTGGTGAAGGTGGAAGTGGTGGAGCATTGGCAATTGGTGTTGCCGACACTCTTGCGATGATGAGATATTCCGTATTTTCGGTGATTTCACCAGAGGGTTGTGCTGCGATATTATGGAAAGATCCTGCAATGGTTGAAACAGCTACGGAAGCTCTCAAAATCACAGCAGAAGACCTCATCGAACTTAAACTTGTTGATAAGATTGTTGAAGAACCACTTATCGGTGCACACCGAGAACGAGAAAAAACAGCTGAAATTTTAAAAGATTTTGTGATTTCTGAACACAAACGACTTTCTGCATTTTCTCTTGATGAACTTTTGGAAAATCGATACAACAGAATTGCATCACTTGGTGCTTTTGAAGAGAGAGAAATCGAACGAGTTTCAGAAATTGCTGAAACAGAAAAGGAGAATGATGAACAAAACGGAACTAGCTCAGAGACGGAGTGATTTATATTCGCTTTTTTCTCGACTTCTCCTACAAGAAGTTGATTTAGAGACTCTAAAATATCTTAAAAATTCGGATTCTATTTCTGATATTTTTCCAAATATTGCGGAGTGGAAACCTTGGTTTGAAGAGAGTGATTTAAATCTTTTAAATCAATATTTAAATGTTGATTTTACAGATATTTCGCTACTTCACCTTGTGCCATATGAAACTTTTTATACTCGAGATGATCAAATGGTGGAAACTGGCGGGGCAAATCCCGTTACAGATTTTTATCACCGTTTTGGATTTAAAGTTGAGTTTGATGAAGCTCGGGTTGTCTCTTCGGATCACATCGGAGTCGAACTTGAATTTATGTCAAAACTTGTAGCTTCGGAATTAGAAGCACTGAAAAATGGCGATGAGGTCGCACTAAATTCAATTGTGGAAGCACAAAAAGAGTTTTTCAAAAAACATCTTGTAAATTGGGTTAGCTTATATTTGATAAATGTGAAATATGAAGCTCGAACTCCTTTTTATTACGATTTGGCGGAAAGCACACTCGCTTTTATTCTTGAAGATGGAGAGAATTTATGATAGCTTCGGCATTTTTCGCAGCGGGTTGTTTTTGGGGAGTTGAATTCCTATTTCAAGGTGTTTCTGGTGTCAAAAGTGCGGAAAGCGGATACATGGGCGGAACTCAAATCGCCCCAAGCTACGAAGATGTAATTTACAGAAACACTGGACATTTGGAAACTGTAAAAGTTGATTACAATCCTGAAGAGGTTTCATACGAGGAATTGGTGAAATTTTTCTTTGAAATTCATGATTTCACTCAAACAAACGGGCAAGGTCCAGACATCGGGTTTCAGTATCTTTCGGGAATTTTCTATCAAAATGACGAAGAGAAAAAAATCACGGAAAATGTGATTTCAACTTTAGAAAATCGTGGCTTTAAAGTTGCGACTAAATTGATTGACGGAAAAATTTTCTATCGAGCTGAAGATTATCACCAAAATTACTACAACAAAACTGGAAAAACCCCATATTGCCATAGCCATCGTAAAATTTTTTAATGCAAATTTTTACAAACAAAAGAGCCATTCGGAATTACACGAAACGGCTCGGCGATGGTGAAATCGGCGAACTTATCACAATTCAAGATTTTATTTCAAAAGTTATTTATCGCGAAGATTATTCAAAAATCAATAGTTTGGAACGGGAAATTATTTTCAATTCCGTTGTTAAAAAAACAAAAAAAGATATTTTCAATATTGATACAAATATTTTCAATTTCCTGAGTTACTCCCGACATTTTTTCTCATTTTTTGAAGAGTTGGCACTTGAAAAAGTTGAAATTGAGAGTCTCCAAAAAGCAGATTATTATGAAGATTATAAGAAACATATTGAGATTTTAAAAGAGATTTACACAAAATTTGAAAGGGAATTAGACCAAAAAAAGTATTTGGATTCAATTTTTTTGCCAAAAAATTACAAGATAAATTTTGAATATTTGGAAAGAGTTTCAAAAATAAAATTTCATTTTGAGGGACGACTCTCAAAATTTTATGTTGAAATTTTTAATAAAATTTCTGAAAAAATACCTTTTGAAATTGAATTTACAAAAAGTCGTTTCAACTCAAAAATCTCGGAACAGCTAGAAACAGATTTTGAAAATGAGTTTTTATACAGATTTGATTTGAGCAAAAAAGAGATTTTGTCAAAAGAAAAAGTTGGAATGAGTCGAGATATTTCGCTTTATAAATTTAAAAACAGACTTTCGCAAATTGGATTTGTCAAAGAGAAAATTTGGTTTGCCGTTGAGAAATTGGGAATTGAGCCTGAAAAAATCGGAGTGATTTTGCTTGATGAAAGATTTGCCCCTACTTTAAAAGCTTTTGACAAAATTGGAAATCTGAATTTCTCAATGGGAATTTCAATAAAAGAATCGGAAATTTATAAAAAACTTTTTGCAATTTATAAGTTTTTGGAAAGTAAATATTCTGAAGAGAATAGAAAGCGAATTTCTAAATTTTTCCAGAGTGAAGAAGAGATTTCATTTTTTTCTGAAAATTGGAATCGACAAATAGAAATTGGAAGTTTCACCGAAAAAATCACAGAAATTATTCTTTCTGACAAAACTACACCAAAAGCTATTTTGCCGAGAATTGCGAAAATTCTAGCTATGTTTCAAACGGAAATTTTCCAGAAAGTTGAATTGAGAATACTTTTTAGGCTCTTTTTTGAAGAGTTTGAGACTTTGACAATTGATGATGTACGAGGCGGAAAAATCACAGTTCAAGGACTTCTTGAAACTCGGGGTGCGGAATATGATTTTTTGATTGTTCTAGATTTTAACGATGAGGTCTTTCCAAAACGAGAGGAAAAAGACTTTTTTATAAATTCTGAAATTCGGAAAAGTGTCGGTTTGCCACTAATTGAAGATCGTGAGGGTTTGCAAAAAATATATTTTGAACGAATTTTGCAAAAAGCAAAGCATATTTCGATTTCCTATTTGCAATCTGAAACAACAAAAATATCCCGATTTTCTCACGATTTCCAATTTAAAGAGATTCCACAAAATGAGAGATATGAGAAGCACCTCATCGCACAAATTTTAGAAACTCAAAATGAGAAATTTCATTGGAATAGTGAGAGTGTGCAAATCTTAAAAGATTTCTCTTTTGCAAAAAAACCGCTTTCAAACTATTCTATGCGGACTTTTTTAGAGTGCCGACGACGATATTATTTTAAATATCTGCTTTCAATAAATGGTGAAAATGAGAAAAATATCAATTTTGAAATCGGAAATCTTCTCCACAATGTTTTGAAAAAACTCTATTCACAAAATCAGACTTTCCAAAATTTAGAAAATCTACGGAATGAATTCCAAAAAATTATCGCAAACGAGAATTTTGAACAGACTTATAAAATATTTTGGACTCAAAAACTAGAGAATTTTTTTAGAAATGAGATAAGTCGTTTTCAAAATGGCATAAAAGTTTTAGAAGTTGAAAAATCACTTTCTGCAACTTATCGCGGTTTGGAGTTTCGCGGAATTATTGACCGAATTGATATTTCTGAAAACGGTGAATTACAAATTATTGATTACAAAACAACCGACCCATCAAAATTTAGAAATAGTGAAACTGGGAAAAGTGAAAATGATTTTCAGCTCGTCATTTATTATATTTTGTTAAAAGAGAATGGCTACAAAATTGATTTTGAGAATTTGTATTATTACAATTTGACAAGCGGAAAAATGATACAAAACAGTAGAACACTGGAAGATTTTCACAAAGAATTAGACAAATTTATTGAATTAGAAAAAGAGAAAATAGATTTTTTTGAGAGTGAAAAGTGTAATGTTTTTTGTGAATATAAGACGATTTGCAACAGAGATTAGTGTCGGAACTTGTCCGACAACTCTCTATTGAGAAATAAGGTCTTTTCGCGGATATACGAAAATTGCTTCTCGAGTAACTTTAATCTCTTCAGGTTTATCAAGAGCATAAGCATTGATTTTTACATGAATTGTTACATCTTTTCGTGGGTCTTCAGCGAGAACCTCATCGGTATAAAGAACAACAACTTTTTTAGTTTTATCACCAGCTCTGATTTTAAAATCTTTTTTTGGTCGGAAAATCTTGATTTTCGGATTATCAACTGTAAAGTAGTATTTATGGTCTTCACTGTCAGTATTTTGGAATAGGAAAACATAACCGTTTGTAACTCTTTTTCCACCATCTGGAGCATCTTTAATCGAATAGAGCCGAGTCTCTTTATTGATATTAAGTAGCATGTGTTCTTTTTCACTTCCCATTTTCAGGAGGGCAAAAAGCATAATTCCGATAATTACTAAATATCCGATTGTTTTTGGTCTGAAATATTTTGTTTTTCCATCTTTTTGATCAATTTCTCGAACACTTGACCAATTTACAAGAGTAGGTTTCCCAAGTTTTCCCATAACAGTTGTACAAGCATCAACACACTCAAGACAGTTAATACACTCAAGTTGAAGACCTTTTCGGATATCGATGTGAGTTGGACAAACTGTTACACATTTTTCACAAGTTGTACATTCTGAACCCTCTGGTAAATCTTTTGCTTTTTCAATGACTTTTTCTTTCTCATCGTTATAAATATCTCCACCTCGGCTTGTATCATAAATAGCCATAATTGTGTCGTCATCATAAAGAACAGATTGAACTCGGCTGTAAGGGCAGATATATGCACAAAAATTCTCTTTTAACCAAATCACATCATAAATTAGGAAAAGTGCAATTGAAGCCCAAAAAATCATTAAAGTTGTGTGTTCAAGAGGATTTTGAATATATTGGAAGAAAGTTTCAGGTGGAACAAAATACCAAAGGAAATCTGCACCTGCAAGAATTGCGAGAGCCGACCAAAGAAGAATTGCAATAAATTTCTTAAAGGCATTTCCTTCTGGTTCTTTCTGCTTGTTTGAAATCTTTTTGCGAATTCCTAAAATTTTTGTTTCGATGAGGTCTCGATAAACAACACGGAAAATTGTTTGCGGACAAGCCCAACCACAAAAAACTCGACCACCCATAACTGTCATCAAGAAAATTCCAAGGAAGAGCATAATAAGTAGGAATGGCATAAGATAGAGTTCTTGCATATCAAACTTTGTGAAAAGAAGATGTAATTGCTTGTTATCAAAATTGAAAAGAAAGAAGTGGTTTCCATCAACTGTAATAAAAGGCAGACTTACTGAAATTGCAGTTATAACGATATAAAACAGATACCGTTTTGAGGCATAACTCATATTTTTACCTTATGTATTAGTATTTAAGTTTATTTCGGATTATATTGTTTTTCTCTTTAGACATACCTAAAGATTATCTTTTTAATAAAATTACCTAATTTAGAGCTAAGGTTTGATTTTTTTTATTTTTAATATTATTGTAAAATATTTGAAATTTTCTGACGAGGGTAAATAGTGAATAAAGGCGAATTAATTTACGAGGGAAAAGCAAAAAGAATTTTCTCTGTTGAAAACGATTCTACACATCTTGTTGCTGAATTTAAAGATGATTTGACTGCATTTAATGCACAAAAAAAATCTTCAGAAGAGGGAAAGGGTGCTTTAAATCTCAAAATTTCTACTCAACTTTTTAATCTTTTAACAGAAAAAGGGATTAAAACTCACTTTGTAGAAAATATTTCTGACCGAGATATGCTTGTTAAAAAAGTGGATATTATCCTTATCGAAGTTGTTGTCCGAAATATTGCGACTGGTTCGCTAACTCGACGACTTGGAATTGAAGATGGAAAAAAACTCCCTTTTACACTTATTGAGTTTTACTACAAAAATGATGACATGAACGACCCAATTATTACGGATGAACATGCGATTATTATGGAACTTGCAAAGAGTCAAGAAGAGTTAGCGATTTTAAAAAGTGAAGCTAAAAAAGTGAATGACATTCTTATTCCATTTTTTGCAGAGCGAAACTTAAATCTTGTTGATTTTAAACTTGAGTTTGGGCGACTACCAAATGGTGAAATTATTCTTGCCGATGAACTTTCTCCTGATAATTGTCGTTTCTGGGATATGGAAACTGGTGAGAAACTTGATAAAGATCGTTTCCGAGAGGGAATTGGCGGAATTAAGGTTGCTTACGAAGAAGTTCTTAAAAGAATTATGTAGTGAATTTACAAAATTTCAACAAAAGTCTCCTCTCTGAGGAGCTTATAAAAGAGATTGAGAACTCAAACCTTTTAAACTTAAGAAGTTCCGCGATTGAAAATCTGGATTTAAAAAGTAATTTTTTAAGCAGAATAGATTTGAAAAAGACAAAATCACTAAAGACAATTTCGTTAAATTGTCCTGAACTTGAAGTCTTCTTGATTTAAATATTCGAGGTGCAAAAGATTTAAAAGTTTTAAATTTAAAGACAAAGAGATTAGAACATATTGAGTTAGAAACAGAGCAAATACCGCTTTTTTTACAAAAAATTGAGAAATTGGAAAATTTAAAAGGAATAAATCATATTTATAACGATAAAAATTTGCCACTTTCTGAATTTATTTCAAGTTTTGAAAAAGAGCAAATTAATAGACACAAAGATAATTGCTCTTGCTCAAGTTGTAAAAGTGAAAAGAAAGTTTTCATCGAAGGTTTGGAATTTAAACTAAAAATCTAAATTTCAAAACCAACAAATGTAATATCATCAGTTTGAAAATTTTCACCTTTCCAATCATTAAAAACTTCTAAAAGTCTATCTTTTTGATTAGAGAAATCTTTTTTATAAATTTTTACAACTTCATTTGCACACCGTTTTTTTCCAAAAGGAAAATCATTTTCGCCACCAATTTGATCTTTGAATCCATCACTTGAAATATAAAATTTTCGACCTTTGTGAGCTTTTATACAATGCTCTTTAAAATTTTTCTCTCTTTCAACTCGATTTCTATTTTCAATTGAGATTCTATCTCCAGATATTTTATTAAAAAATCCATCTTCATCGACATAGCAAAGACCAATATTTGCACCAGAAAAGAGAACTCGACCATGTCTCTTATTGATAACAACAACTGCACCATCAAAGCCGATGAGGTTCTGCTGAGTTCCCTGAACAAGATTTCTGAAGTTTTCTCGGAACATATGAAGAACGATTGAGGGGCTGATACTAACAACTCTCTCAAATCTTTTGATAAGTGCATTTTCAGTTGCTTTTATTGACATTGTGATTAAAGCTCCTGGAATTCCATGTCCAATCGCATCAACGAGGATAAAAACAGCTTCATCACGAAACTCCTGAAAAAAGTATATATCACCACCAACTCTATCTCGAGGTTGCCAAATAACAAAATAGTCTTTAAAGAAACTTTTTAATTTTTTCTCTTTTGGAAGAAGAGATTCTTGCAGAAAAAGTGCATGTTGGAGAGAATCATCAATAATTTTGTTTTTCTCAATAATTTTATCTTGAGCATCATTTAGTTCATCAACAACAACATTGAAAAAATTTATCAAAGATTTCATAGTTTTTAATGAAAAGGAGGTTTCTTCAAAAGATGGTTGTTTGTGAGAAGTCTTTTTATTAATATTTTCTGAAAGTGCGACATAAGTCATTGTTTGATTCAAAAGAGAGTTTCTATTTTTAACATGATAAAACTCGCCGTATGTGAAAAAACCTGAAGTTGGAGCAATATTTTTAAACGGTGAAATTTCAAACTCAATCTGTTTTGACAATAAACGGAAACGAGCAATACATGAATATATAAAGACAGCTTCAATATTTTGGTTCTCTAATTTTGAGGAACTTAATTTTGAATCTTCTAAAATCAGCCCGATGTTTCCGACACCAAAACGAACTTTTTCGCCAACTTTAAAATTTCCGCCATAGAAAAGAGATTCGTCATCATTGATTTTCAGCATTGCTCTTGCGATAAGAGTTCCCCGTTTTTTACGAATAAGTGGAAAAGCGAGACCTGTGTCAAGAAGAGACTCTTCACCAAAATATTTTTTATATACATCAATTGCTTTAACTCTATTTAATTCTAAAAGAGTGTTGCCTTTTGCTTTTGTAACCGTGAATTCTTTTCCGATTGGTTGCCAATTAAAATTGTAATCATTTCGGATTTCTAAAACATCACTTTCAAATGCAATAGCAACAATACCACGAAGAGTAAAAATAGAACCAAAAGAGACCGCTATTCCAGTTGATTTTCCATTATTTCCACCAATTCCACCAGCAATAACAACATTCCGATTTGCCGAAGTAACTCCATCGAGAAAATCCTCAACATTAAAAACAGGTGATGAATCTGTAAAAATTATCACAAGTTTTGTTTTTGGGGTAAAGAGGGTTTCGGCGACTTTTTGTCCGCATGAGAAACTATCAAGAGTTCCTATAAAAAGCTCACCTTTTAGAGTTGTTGCAACAAAAGAGGAGATTGAGACAACAATTTTAGAAGTCGAAACTTCAGTATCTGAAATTTCTCCAGCTGTTGTTGTTCCAATAATTTTTGCATTTGGCAACTCTTCTTCAATAATTGCTGAACTTTTCATAAGTCCAACTGTTCCTTGCCCTGAAAAAATCTGAACAAGAAGATTTTCCTCATTTTTCCATTGAGAAAAATCTATGATATTTCTAATATCACTCAGATTCTCAATTGTAAAATTTTCGTTTTTCAATTTATGAATCCTTTTGCAATATTAGAAATTTTTAAATTAAACACTTTTTACAAAAGCTTCCATTTCATCAACAATCTCTTCGATTGTTCTTTCGCCGTCAATTTTCTTAAGAATATTTTTAGAGTTATAAAAAGTTTCAATTGCATTTAATGGTTCAAGATAGACACTCATTCTGTTATTAAAAACTTCAACATTGTCATCAGCACCTCTTGCACGACCAAGAACTCGATCTTTTGCTGTCTCTTCTGAAACCGTAACTTCGATAACTGATTTTAAATCTAATGAATTTTCAGTTTGAAGAATCTCTTCAAATTTTACCATTTGCTCTTCACTTCTTGGGAAACCATCAATAAGAATTGTCTCTTTATCAGAATTTTTAAGAGCTTTTGCAACCGTATTTAGAACAATATCGATTGGGCAAAGAAGACCTTTACTAACATAAGAATCGATCTCTTTTCCTAAATCTGAACCACTTGCCACTTCATCTCGGAGAAGATTTCCAGTTGAAAAGTGAGCGATGAGGTCGCTGTTTCTTTCTGCAATTAATTCAGCATCAGTTGTTTTTCCAGAACCTGGAGCACCAATAATAAAAAATACTTTTTTCAAAAATAGACCTTTTAAATCAAAAACTAGAAAACATATCTTATCAAATTGAAAAAAAAACCGAAAATTTAAATCTAAATTTTAAATTGTTATAATCCGTAGAAAGAAACAATGGCAACCAGAACTATAAAATATAGAGACTTTGACTTTAGAATATCGTATGAATTATTAAACATAGAGAATGATATAGATATTATTTTTCTCCATGGTTGGAGTAGTTCTAAAAATTTAATGAAAGGTGTTTTTAAAAACACTTTTAAACATCATCGGCATATTTACATTGACCTCATCGGATTTGGTGAGAGTTCCCAGCCTCAAATTCCTCTCACAACTTTTGATTATGCAGAAATAATAGATATTTTTTTAGAGCAACTCAAAATTGATAAAAATATAATTGTTGGACACTCTTTTGGCGGAAAAGTAGCAACTCTTTTAAAACCAAAAAAATTAGCTCTTCTTTCAACCGCAGGAATTGTTTATGAAAAAACTCAAAAAGTAAAAACAAAAATTTTAGTTTCAAAAATATTAAAGAAATTCAAGTTTCTCTCTTTTCACAGATTTCTAGCCTCAAAAGATGCAAATAATCTATCAAAAACAATGTATGAAACTTTTAAAAATGTCGTAAATGAAGATTTCCGCGATGTCTTTTCTCGTTGCAAAACAAAAACATATATTATTTGGGGAGAATCTGATAGAACAACTCCAGCATCAATGGGAGAAGAGATTGAAAAATTAATTTCAGACTCAAAACTCTATCGACTTATAGGCGATCATTTTTTCTTCATTGACAGAGGTGAAATAATCGAAGACATATTAAAAAGTTGATTTGTTAAAATATTTCAAAAAGAGATTGCATGTTAAAATATTTAAGTAGAGTTTCAGATGAAGCCAAAATTGTCTTAAAAGATTTGAATGTTGATAAAGCTTTTCAAAGTAGCGAAATTGTCAAAATTGCTGTTACTGGATTAAACAGAACTGGAAAAACTCTCTTTATCACATCACTTGTCAATCAAATTATTTCTGGTAAAAATCTTAAAATTCTAAAACGAGATTTTAAAGCAGAAATTGTAAAAACAACAAATAAAACACCCCTTTTTAAATATCGTGATGTTGTTGAAAAATTGAGAAAAGACCCTCCAGAATGGCCTGAATCTACAAACTCAGTCTCAAAAATCACTCTCAAATTAGAAGTTAAAAGTGAAAGCTCTTTTTTTCCAAATAAAATTCTTTTTCTTGAAATTATTGATTATCCTGGTGAGTGGCTTTTTGATGTTGCAATGTATGGCAAAACTTTTGAAGAGTGGAGCAACTCTATTTTTGAAGATATTAAAGATTCTGAAAAACGAACTCTCTCTTTTGATTTTCAAGGTGCAATTCGTAGTTACGATTTATACAATTTTTCAAATGGTGCAGAAGATGAGACAATTGTTGAAGCTTACAAAAAATATCAAAATAACTTAATTGGCAAAGGCTACTCTCTCATTCAACCAGGTCGTAGTTTTCAAAAAGGAAATTTAACAGATAAAGCAACTTTTCTTTTTACTCCTCTTTTAAAACCCGAGGGTGTTGAACCACACAAAGAATCTATTTACAACAGATTTAAAGAGCGGTATGGACAATATTTAGAAAATTCTGTTGTGCCTCTTGTTTTAGAACATTTTTCTGAATTTGATCGTCAAATTGTTCTTGTTGATGTTTTAAAATCTCTTCAAAGTGGGTATCACTCTTTTCTTGATATGACAAAAGCAGTCAAGCGATTCACTGAAATTTATAAATATGGTCGAGGTGGAACAATTTCACGATTTATTGGCGACCGACGAATTGATAAAATCCTTTTTGTTGCAACTAAAAGCGATTCGATTCCATCATCACAAATTGAAAATTTCAAATCTCTACTTGATAGTGTTGTTGAGGAAGCCCAAAAAGATCTCCGAGTCTCTGGCATGAAAACAACATCTATTCCAATCGCTTCAGTTAGAAGCACAAGAGATATTGAACATGAGTATCAGGGAAAAAAACTTGATTGCATTCAGGGGAGAATTATTGGAAAAAGTGAAGAGAGTATAGAATATATGGGAGAAATTCCTTCAAGTTTTCCATCAAAAAAAGAGTGGAATGAGAATAAATTCTCTTTTCCAGAATTTTCACCAATTCCTTTTCCAGATCGAGATATTGATGCAGTTGAAAATATAAATATGGATAAAGTAGTTCAATACATAATTGGAGATAAACTGTAAATTTCTATTTGATAGAATTCTGTAAATTTTTTTAGAAAGTAATTTATGGCTTTAACTTATGGAATGAGTGATCTTAATAAAGGTCTTAAAATTGAAATTGATGGTGTTCCTTACAGAATTACTGACTATCAACATGTTAAACCTGGTAAAGGTGCTGCCTTTGTCAGAACAAAAATTAAGAGTTTAATTACTGGTAAAGTTATTGACAAAACTTTTCATGCTGGAGATAAGTGTCAAGTTCCAAATATGGAATACAAAACAATGCAATATCTTTATGACGATGGTGATTTTTTACAATTTATGGATGTTGAGACTTACGATCAAATTGGACTAACTCATGATCAAGTTGGTGATACTGAAAAATGGCTAATTGATGGAATGAGTGCAAGAGTTGTTTTTCATAACGGAACAGCAATTTCTGTTGATGTTGATGATGTTATTGAATTGGAAATTGTTGAGACTCCACCAAATTTTAAAGGCGATTCTCAAGGTGGTAAAAAACCAGCTGTATTAAATTCAGGTGCAACTGTTCAAGTTCCATTTCATCTTGTAGAAGGTGATAAAATTCGTGTTCATACAGTTGAAGGCGAATATGTTGAAAAAGTAAAATAATTAAATTTCCGTGCATTCCACGGAAGTTCTTTAATTTTTTCGCACTTTGATATATGCTCTTTTTGGAGCAGGATAACCCTCTACTGTTTTTGTTTTGTCATTTTCATCAAGAAAACTGCCCAAACTTTGACCATCAATCCAGTCTGTTTTTCTCTGCTCATTTTCTGTTGTCTCAAAAACTCCAATCACTTCAAAAGAGGATAATTTAGCTCTTTTTGTCCAGCTTTCCAAAACTTTTAGAGTTGGGATAAAGTAGATATTTGACATTTTAGAGTATCTATCTTCGGGAAAAAGAACCGTATCGGAATCTCCATCAATCACAAAGGTGTCTAAAATGAGTTCCCCACCATTTTCCAAACCATCACGAAGCGAACGAAGAGTTAAAATTGGATCACTTCGATGATATAAAACTCCAAGACAGAGAATTACATCAAACTTGTTTTCATAAATTGAGAGATGCTCAACACCAAGAAGTTCATACTCAATTTTACTTCCAACAAAATGATTTACAAAATCAAATTGAGTTTTAAAAATTGGAGCAGGATCAAAACCAACAATTTTTTTTGGATTTTTCTCGAGCATTCTAAACATGTAATATCCATTGTTACACCCAATATCGGCAACACTTTTTCCAGAAATCTCTAAATGCGGTTCAAGAATTGAATATTTTATTCCGCTTTGCCATTCAGAATCTATAAAAAGATTTCCAATTTTAAAAGGTCCTTTTCGCCAAGGTTTAAGACCTTTTGCAATCTCTTCGACCTCATCGCTACTCATTTCACCAGAAATAGAGACAACACCATTTTCAAATTCAGTTTTGTAAGTTCCCCTCTCTAATCTGTCGAGTTTTTGCCGATGCGGTGCAATGTTTTTCCAAGTTAGCCACTTTTCTCTCTCTTCTCTAATCTGTTTCAAGTTCATTTTTGCTCCAATTAAAAATAAAGAACATCAGCAAAGCAATCACAGAAATTGAAATAGACAAAATGTATCTGTAAATTTCCTGATATTCCAATATATCGATGTAAATAATTTTTCTGTAACTTTCAACATCTTCTTGCAGTGAGATTTTTTGTATCTCCTCTGTGATGTTTTGAAACCTTGCTGTCAATTCTTTCATCTTTTTTATTCTTATAAATAGTTGTTGTGTTTTTGTTTTAATATAGAGTCGGTTTGGAAATTTCTCTAAAAGAGCATTTATTTTTTCAAAACCGCTCTTAAATTCACTCTTTTTTTGTAGTGTAATAAAATCTTGAAGAGTCGAAAAAAGCAATTTATCAATCTCCATCTGTATCGAGTGATCAATATCCCATTTTTCAATCTCTCCGTAAGTGTTGTAAAAATATGAGACAAAATTTATCAACATCGCATTAAAGGATTTGAATTTTTCAAAAAGTTCTAATTTCCCCTCTACTTTTTCCCTAATCTTTAAATAAATTCCATTTCGCCCATTCAGATTTTTATCGAGAGAAACTTTTTCTAATTTCTTAATGTGTTTGTGAAATTCTCTCTCTGCAAAATTTATCTGATCATAATTTATCGCACTCATTCTTTTTGAAAGCAGAGATGTTAAATCCATATCAATACGGTTTAAATTGTCAATTGTATATAGAGTTTGCAAATTCTCTTTTTCTGCAATCTCCTCAAAATTCTCAATAAAAACCGTTACTGTTCCTGAAAAAACAGAAAACATGAAAATATGTATATATATTTTTTTAAAACTCAGGATGTCGGGAATATGCATTTCTTTGATCTCTTCTTTTCTCATACTCTTCAAAGTATCCATCATGCTCAAAATCTACATATTCAATTTCTCGTTCCTCTTTAAGTAAATTCACTCCATCATACTCATCTCTATTTATTGATGGCTGTAAAGACTCGGAAAAGTCATCTTTTTTATCTTCTTCAACACCCCTCTTTGAAATCATTAAAACCATTCCAATTCCAATTGAAAGAGCTAAAATTGCACTTCCTCCGTAACTAAGAAATGGAACAGGCAAACCTTTCATCGGAAGTAATCCCGTTGCACCATAAGTATTTATCAACAGCCCTAGACCAATTATAACCGCAATTCCAATTCCAAAAAGCATAAATCTAGGCTCTTTGCTACGGTTTGCCACTTTTAAAATTCTTTGAATAAGAATTAAAAACATCGTGAGAATCACAACAATTGATAAAAATCCAAGCTCTTCAGCAACTCCCTCTAAAATAAAGTCGGTATGAACTTCAGGAAGGTATCCATATTTAAAAATCCCATTTCCAAGACCTTGACCAGTTAAACCACCATTGCTAATTGCACTCAATGCTTGTGAAACTTGAAATTGGCTTTCAGTATTCTCAAAAATTATATATTGCCTCATAAAATCAGGCATGATTTCTGCAATTGGTTCTTGAACTCCTCCCCACCAACTCAAGAGTCTTTGAACCCTGTGCGGTTGGCTAATTGAGAAAATTATAAAAACTATAAAAAGACCGCTCAAACCTAAAGAGAAGAATCTTCTACTACCTCCAGCAAAAAATGCAAGAATAAGGAATGAAAATGATAGAAGCATTGTTTGACCCAAATCTTTTTGACCAATTCCAATAAAAAGAATCGAGATAAGGAAAATTAAAATATATGGTAAAAATAGCTGTAACTCATCCATTAAAGTTGGTTTTTCTATGGAGGAATCTATTTTTCTTGACATACTCCAAGCAAGAAAATAGACAAAACCAATTTTATAAAATTCAACTGGTGCAATTGAGAGAGGTCCAATTTTTATCCATCTTGTAGCTCCTCCAATAGGAGGAACAATGCTTGATGGTAAAAACTCCATTGCAATAATTGTTATTAAGCCACCAATAAAAAAAGTCATTCCAATTTTGTGAATCCAGACATCAGGATTCAGCCTTGAAAGAATCCACATTGTTACAATTGACAACGATGCAAAGAGAAATTGCTTTGTTGCAAAAGTGAATTCTCCGACATTGAAATTGACTGTTGCATAAAATGAGAGAGAGTATGTAAATACAACTCCACCAGTTAAAAGTATGATAACGGTATAATAAATTATTCTATCAGGCATATATAAACTTTTCTAGTTTCAAAAATATTTTAAAATATTTTAACAAAAAAGAATTCAAGAATTAAAAATATTTTTTAAGATTTGTTTAAAGTTATAGATTTTCCACCTTCTAAAAATCTTATAATTCAGAGTTTGGTAAATTTGATAGAATTTGTAAAAAGAGTATTTTTGATTCAATATAAAAGTGATAGTTGTATTCGGAACTCGTATTTTCATAATCACTGCTCCGATTGTGTAGATGTTTGTACGGAAAATGTTTTCTCAATTTTTCAAAATAAAATTGTGCTTGATTCTGAAAAATGCACACTCTGTTCAGCATGTCTAGGTAGTTGTCCAAGCGAGGCTCTTTCAATTCCAAATATTGATCCAAATGTAGAAATTGCGGGAAAAATCTCAGATGTTTTTGAGTGCGATACAAAAACATGTTTAGCAAGATTTGATTCTCATCATTTGGCAGTAGCTTCGCTTAAAAATGAGAAATTTACACTCGATTTGTCAAAATGTGAAAGTTGTCAAATTGGAGAATATGAGAATACGATTCAAGAAAAAGTGGTAAAAGCGAATACCTTTTTAGAGAAACTTGGTGTTGAAAATCGAGTTGGAATTAAAAAAGAGATTGAAGAGAAGAGCAAAAAGCGGGAACTTTTCAAAAATATCTTGAAAAAGGGTGAAGATCAAATTATTCCGCAGAAAGATAGTTTTACAAAAAAGTTTTATCCATTAAAACAGAAACTTCTTGTTGATGAGGTTAAAAAACTTGATATTGATCTAAAAAATGGTGGTGGTCTAATCTGGACACAAGAAATCTCATCAAATTGTACGAATTGCGGTGATTGTATTCAATTTTGTCCAACCGAAGCACTCTTAAGAAGTTCTGATAAATTGCAAATTTTTATTCGTGCAAATCTATGTATTTCATGCGGTGTCTGTAACCATATTTGTAAAGTTGATGCAATTCAAAAAAGCGATGAGGTCGGAATTTTAGATTTAATGAAACCTAAAGAGCTTATAAAATTTGAGATGGCAATTTGTCCAGAGTGCAAAACCCCATTTATTAAACGAGGTGATGAACAGATTTGTGATCGATGCCATGACTTTGTGCATAATCACTCAAATATTTTTACACTCGCTCGGGATATGTAGAAATTGTCGGAGAATTCCGACAAAAACATTTTTTTAATATATATTCTAAATTAAATCTTAAACAATAGTTAAGTTATAATTCACGGAAAAAGGGAATGTTTGAGAACTCATTTAGCTACTCAATTAAAAGATGTAGAAGCGGGAACAGAAGTTAAACTTGCTGGTTGGGTTGATAGCCACCGAGATCATGGTGGTGTTGTTTTTATCGACTTGCGAGATAAAAGTGGTTTAATTCAGCTTGTTCTTGATCCAGAAGAGAGTGGAGAAGCACATAAATTTGGACATGAAATCAGAGACGAATTTGTTCTAATTATTAAAGGAACTATCAGAAATCGTGGTGAAGGTTTGGAAAATCCAAAATTAGAAACGGGAAAAATCGAAGTTGTTATTAAAGAATTGACAATTGAGAACAAAAGTAAGCCACTCCCTTTTACACTCGGTGATGAAAAAGTAAATGAGGAAATCCGACTAAAATATAGATATTTGGAATTGAGAGATCAGAGTGCATTAGAGACTTTCCGACTCCGAAGCAAAATGGCAATTACTGCTCGAAATGTTTTAGATAAATTAGGATTTTTAGAAGTTGAGACACCGATTTTGACAAAATCAACACCAGAAGGTGCAAGAGATTATTTAGTTCCGAGTCGGGTTCATGGTGGCGAATTTTATGCACTTCCACAATCTCCGCAACTGTTTAAACAGCTTTTGATGGTTGGAGGTTTTGACAGATATTTCCAAATTGCAAAATGTTTCCGAGATGAAGATTTACGAGCTGACCGACAGCCAGAATTTACTCAAATCGATGTTGAGATGAGTTTTTGTGACCAAGAAGATGTAATTGGAGTTGCAGAAGAATTACTTTCAGGAATTTTCAATGAAGCGGGAATTCAAGTCCAAACACCATTCCAACGAATGCCATACAGTGAAGCTATGGAAAAATATGGTTCGGACAAACCAGATTTAAGATTTGGAATGGAGATGGTTGAAGTTATTGATCTTTTTGCAGATTCTTCAAATGAGATTTTCGCAAACATTGCAAAAGATGAGAAAAATAACAGAATTAAAGCTCTTCGAGTTCCAAACGGAGATAAAATTTTTAGCCGAAAAATCATCAAAGAGCTTGAGAAATTTGTATCAAAATTTGGGGCAAAAGGTCTTGGCTATTTCCAAATGAGAGAGGACGGACTCAAAGGACCACTTCTGAAATTTATGAGTGAAAAGAGTGTTGCCGACCTCATCGCTCGAACAGAATTAGAAGTTGGTGATATTGTTTTCTTTGGTGCGGGAAATAAAAAGACAATTTGGGACTACATGGGACGACTCAGACTTGAAGTTGCAAAACGATTGGAACTTCTTGATAGTTCAAAATATGAGTTCCTTTGGGTTGTCGATTTTCCTATGTTTGAAAAAGATGACGACGGAACTGTTAAGGCTCTTCACCACCCATTCACAATGCCTAAAAGTATCGATGAGGTCGCTGATGTTGAAGAAATTGAAAGCATCGCATACGATATTGTTTTAAATGGTGTTGAACTTGGTGGAGGAAGTATCCGTATTCATCGAGAAGATATTCAAAAGAAAATTTTCCAACTTCTCAATATCTCTGATGAAGAAGCAAATGAGAAATTTGGTTTCTTAATCGAAGCTCTAACTTTTGGTGCACCGCCACACGGAGGTTTTGCGATTGGTTTTGACCGACTTGTTATGCTTCTTACAAAACGAGATTCAATCCGTGATGTAATTGCATTTCCAAAAACTCAAAAAGCTCAATGCCTCTTAACTTCTGCACCTGATGTTGTCGCAAACGAACAATTGAAAGAACTAAATATTAGACTTCGAGAAAAAAAACAGCAATAAATAATTTTGCTCACCAAAAAGAGGAAAACTACTAAAATATAAACCAAACCTTCTAATTCCCGTGCTTGACACGGGAATCTTAACTATTTTAAGAAAAATATCAAATCAAGCATTAAACTTGTTTCAGTCCCAAAATATTTAAAAGTTCAGAAAATTTACTTTCAAAATAGTGCGGTTGAGACTCAAGTTGGTTTTTTGGTGAAATCAGATTTTTGCCAAATTTCAAACCTTTTTCTGTAAGAGATTTAAATTCTTTGAGAATTGGAATTTTTACCTCTTTTCCATCAACATCTTTTTCAGTTCTGTATTTTGAGCTTTTTCGAGTTTTTGTTTCCAAAAAACCTGCGGAAATCATTTCTTTGTTAAATTGCTGAACAGAAATTTTGATTTCAAATTTTTCCAAAAGTGCTTTTGCGGAATAAGTGTGATTTTCATCAGAATATTCTGGCAAATAAGAAGTTTCCAAATCAAACTTTTTATGAATTGTTTCAACCATTTTGATTTTAGAAGCTTCACTTGGTCGCAAAATCTCAATCGTGTTTTTCACACCAACAAATTCAAGTTCCAATTTCTCTTTTAGTGAAATTTTTGGAGCAAATCTTTGAGAAAGAATATCTTCGATTGTTTCATCACACCAAACGGCAAAATCTGGAGAAAGCCAACGAGCAAAAGCAATAATCAGCTTTCTGTGAATCCAAGTTCCTTGAATATTTTTATCGTTTCCACCCTTGTTAACTACCACTAAATCACCGTTATGAATATTATCATATCGGGAAATCAAATTTCCACTTTTTGAAATTTTACCATTTGCTAATTCTGAAAAAGTTGGTTGGAAAAAATGTACTAAGCGGATTTCTTCACAAAATTCTCAAGCAGTTTCATTGCCTCTTCTCTGTTTTGTAGAAAATCTTTGTGTGCATTTTTGTTTGTGAAATTTGTTACCACAAAAACTCCACCCGCAGGAATTCCAAATTTTTGAGCGACCGAAAGAAAAGAGAAAAACTCCATATTTTCAAGACCAATTCCCATTTTTAGAAAATTTTTTGATATTTCAAAATCTGTTGTAATGTAATTGCTACTATTTACAATTGTCGGACTTTCGCCTGTTGAGACAACATTTTCAATTGGTGTGTAACTACTTTTTGTCAAAAATGAGAGTTCAATATTTGAAGCAGTTTTTGCATTCACAATCTCAAAAAGCGGAATTTCTCCATAGCTTCCTGCTGTTCCAATAAAAATTAAATTTTTTGGTCTTTTTTTGGTTGTTAAGAGAAACTGTGTCAAATTTATAGCCATTTGAACCGATCCAACTCCCATAGATTTTGAGAATGAAAAATCTTCTCCATTTCCTGCACTAATAAACATTTTTTCTCCTAGCAGATATTGTGAAGTCTATTTGCTTCAATCATCTTTTTTTCAACCTCTTCCCAATTTCCATTTTCAATCATTTTTTCAAATTCAGCAATCTCATTTTTAAATCTGTTCAGAGATGAAAGTAAATTTTCGCGATTTTGAAAGAAAATATCTCGCCACATTTTTGGAGAACTTTTTGCAAGTCTGCTCATATCTCGAAAACCACCAGCAGAAAGATTTAAAATGCTATCTCGCCCCTCTTGTGCCATAACAGAATTTGCGAGTGAAAAGCTGATGAGGTGCGGTAAATGACTTATCCAAGCTGTGTGTCTGTCGTGTTCAAAAGATGTCATTTCGACAATTCTCATTTCCAAAAAATTAAAAATCTCAAAAGCATCCTCTCTCTGTTTCTCTCCAGAATCCTCTAAATCACAAAGAACTGCTACACGACCACGATACAGGTCTTTAATACTTGCAGATGGACCACTCTTTTCAGTTCCAGCCATTGGGTGAGCAGGAACAAAATTTCGCCGAATTTTTCTGGGAATAGAGAGAACTATCTCCCGTTTTGTACTTCCCATATCAATAATTGTAATGTTCTCTTTTAAATTTTTAAATGAGCTTAAAGCAGAAATGATTCCTTCAACTGGAATTGCTAGAAAAAGAATATCGCTATTTTTTTGAATTTCAGAAAAAGTTTGAACCTCGTCGACAAGACCAAGTTTTTCAGCCTCTTCAATATGCTTTTGGTTTCTGTCGTACCCTAAAACTCGATATTTATCACTACTTTTTAATGCGAGTCCGAGAGAACCACCGATTAATCCTAAACCTATTATTCCAATTTTTTCATCAATAATTTGCGACGGAGACCTCGCCA